>CAJXSA010000019.1 GCA_913060595.1 uncultured Ignavibacteria bacterium | reverse complement strand
GCGCCTGCGACGCGGGCGGCGCGTATGTCTGCGGCAGCGGGATGATACCGGACTGGAATTCCGGGAAAGACATCGTAGGATTCCTGCTGTTGTCCGCCCAGACCTCGCCCGTGATGTGCCCGTGGAGTTCCGACACCGCTTCCGCTGCGACACCGTGCGTCGCAACGCCGCGCTGCGTCTGCAGGCGCATTCCGAGTCGAAACGACAGCTTGCCGCCGCCGAAGGTGTCCCGGTCGGGCCGCTGCGCCGCGGGACGGCGGTCTTCCACCAGTATGGCGATCTCGTCATTCGGCGCGCTCTGTCCCGGCCAGTTCCCGCCCCCGACATAAATGCGCACCGAGTCGTGCAGCACCGGGGGATCCGGACCGGGCGGATCATGCCACGCGCGCTTCCCTGTCACGGCGAAGGCATCGCCCCAGCGGGTGGCGGGGAGCTCGCTGTCCTGCACGCTGCCGATGGCCGTCCCCGCCGTGTTGCGCGTGGCGTAAATCAGTTCGGGCGTCGAGGTCGGGGTGTCCCAGCGCCAGATCCGAAGGGGACCCTGGTCGAGGTAATCGGTGTCACAGCCGGACACCGAGGGACTGACCTGCCTGCAGTATCCCCAGAGCGGATTGACGAGATTGCAGACGTAAATGCGTCCCTCGTCGTCCACATCGATCTTGAACACCGCGAAGCGGTTCTGCGCGAAACCGAGTGATGTGACGGAAGCAGTGATGAAGGTGTCCAGCGGAACGGGCAGCTCTCCTCCCGCGCCGCGGCTGCCGGGAAACGCGGAGCGACCAATGTCCGTGCGCACGCCTCCGCTGTCGGGATCGAGAATGTAAATCCGGGGTTCGTTCAGCAGCCAGCCCGCACTGCGGGTGTACTGCGGCGAAACGACGTACACCAGGTTTCGGACCTGGTCATAGGCGAGTCCCGTGTAGGAAAGTGAATCGTTCATCCAGGCGAAGGCATGCGCCGGCTGTCCTGCGGGCGGCGCGTGTCTCCAGTTTTCCGCCCAGTCGATGTTTCCCTGCGCATCGACAGGCGTCCGCCCCACGCAGAGACCCAGGAACATAGAAAGCATGATCAGGCACACTCGCTGCATACATCCTCCGTGATCGATGGCACGTCATGCAGCAGGACACGGGGGACCGGGTTTTGTGACAGCAGGAGAAATTCGGCCACACTGTAACATTTCGCGCGACTTGCGTGTCCTTGCCTTGAAGTCCCCGCAGACCGGACAGTTGCGTCCGTCACTGGATTCGACCTTGCGTAATCTTGCCGCATTTGGTATGTTTTAGAGACTTGCAATAGTGTAACCCTTTGAATTACCAACCGATAACGAAATCTTCTTCACATATCACCATCACGGAGTAGTACATGAAGAAAACTTTACTGACGACAGGCTGCATGCTCGTCCTGTTTCTCGCGACACTGCCCACGCAGGCGGTGGCGCAGGGAAACATCGACTGGGAAGAGCTGTGGCGCAACACCCCGCCCCCTCCCACGCAAACCAATCATCCCAACGCCTGGATGATTCCGAGCAAGTCCTTCACCGGCCTTGCCTATGACAAGTGGCGCGATGTGGTGTACATCGTCAATCCGCATACCTCCGTCGCCGGCCCCGTGTTCTGGCAGACTCCTCGCATTTTCGCCTGGAAAGCCGCCACCGGTACGCCCGCGTCGGACATCGGACGCTCCGCCGACGCGCAGGCGCGCGGACAGGGCGGTGAGCTTCCCGTTCCCATCGACACCATCGCATCGGCCAACGGTGTGCAGCTGTTCCGCGGGTATTCGCAGAACACGTACAGTCTCTACAAAATCGACCTCGACGACGAAGGCCGCATTTACGCCTGCAACCTTGTCGTGCCGATCTGGGGTATCTGCATCCTGCTCCCGAGCGGAATGTGCGATCCCGTCTACCTGTCGCAGGGGCCCTTCCGTGTCTGGCGCTGGGACACCCCGGTCGCGAATCCCAAGCTGGTGTACGCCACACTGAATCCGAGCGGTACGGCTGTCGGCAGCATGGGCAACAGCGAAATGACCTACACGCGCTGGGGTGACGCCTTCGACGTCATCGGCTACCGCGCGATGTACACGCCGCCCGCCCCGGATCCCCCCTACCTCGTTGACAGTACCCGCATTTACGTGGGCGGCGGCTCCTACCCGACACAGCCGGAATGGAACCGTGAAGTCAACGTGATTCTCGCCGACACGCGTCCCGTGAACCAGCGTCCCAATACCGATATCGGCGCCAACTACAAGCTCGAGTACCGCCTGGCCGTGCGCCTCGTGAACTCGAACTCCGGTCTTGCTTCCCATGGCGTCGCCGGCACCGAGCTCTCGCTCGTACACGACGTGTGGATGGACTCGAATCCCCGTCTGACCACCGCGGCACTGCACGTGCAGGATGCCAACAATCCCTGGCCGCAGACCTACAGCCAGCAGGCCACCGGTAACCGCTCGCTGTCCACCTCGCGCACCGGTTCCTCCGGCGCCCTGCGCTACTTCGAGCTGCCCGAGTACGGCCGCAAGTTCATCGTCGTCGCAGACGGCATGCCGACCGGCGGACTTGATCCCACGATCCCGAACCTCAATACCACGGCACGCATTGTGGACGTGACGACCCCGGGACAGGACTTCAACGTCTGGGGCCGGACGCCGCAGCTGGGCAACAAGACGCTGAACAACAACTCGGCCGAGCAGAACTACATCGCCGACGTGGACTTCAAGCTGCAGTATTACACCCCGCAGGAAGATCCGGTCGCTCCCGGCCTGCACGTGATTCTCTACGTGCTGATGTCCAATAACGGCATCGCGGCCTATCGCTCGCGCAACGCCATCCCCGTCGAGCTCAACACGCTCAACGCCACGGTCAACGGAAGCAACGTGGACCTGCGCTGGAACGTCACCATGGAAAGCAACAACTACGGTTTCGAGATCGAGCGCAGCTTCGACGGCGGCAACAACTACGAGAAGGTCGGCTTCGTGCCGGGCCGCGGCACCACCACCGCCCCGATGGACTACACCTTCAGCGATCCCGTCATCGCGACCCATCACAACGTGGGCAATGTCAAGTACCGCCTGCGCCAGGTCGACAATGACGGCACGCATACATACTCCCCGGTGGTGGACGTGTATTTCGACGCCACGCCGAATACCATCACGCTGTACCAGAACTATCCCAATCCTTTCAATCCCACCACGACCATCAGCTATCAGCTGACCGAGCCGGGCCACGTGTCCCTCAAGGTGTTCAACACCCTCGGTGAAGTCGTGGCGACCCTCGTCGACACCGACAAGGACGCCGGCACGCATCAGATCAACATGAGTGCAGAGGCTCTGCCCTCCGGCACCTATGTGTACCAGCTCAACGTCGACGGACAGGTGCAGCAGAAGAAAATGACCGTGATGAAGTAAGCATCACCGTCACCGCTTCATTCATCCCGCGGCTTTCGGGCCGCGGGATTTTTTTCATCTCTCACCGGGAATCCCACACATGGCTCATCGCATATTCTGTACGCGCAGCATTCCGGAAAAAGGACTCGCACTGCTGCGTCAGCACACGGAGCTCACCGTGTTCGACAAGGACCGACAGATCACGAAGAAAGAACTCATCACCGGCGTGGCGAATGCGGACGCGCTGCTGTGCCTGCTCTCCGATCCCGTGGACGCCGATGTCATCGCCGCCGGCACACACCTGCGCGTCATCTCCAGCTACGCCGTCGGCTATAACAACATCGACATCGAGGCGGCACGCAGCCGTAACATCGCCGTCACGAACACCCCCGGCGTGCTGACCGAGGCGACGGCCGACATCGCCTTTGCGCTCATGATCAGTGCCGCACGGCGCATCGTCGAAAGCGACGCCTGGCTGCGACAGGGAAAGTTCGAGGGCTGGGCGCCGAAGCTCTTTCTCGGACACGACCTCTCGGGCGCCACGCTCGGCATCGTCGGCGCGGGACGCATCGGCCAGGCCCTTGCGCGCAAGGCCGCGGGAGCCTTCGACATGCGCATTCTCTATCACAACCGAAGCCGCGACGAGCAGTTTGAAGCTGACCGCGGCGCAGAACACGTTCCCCTCGATATCCTGCTGCGACAGTCTGACGTCGTCTCCCTGCACGTCCCGCTCACACCGGAAACCCGGCATATGATCGACGCCGCGGCACTGGAAATAATGAAAACCACCGCGATACTCGTCAACACCGCACGCGGTCCCGTCATCGACGAAGCGGCGCTTATCGCCGCACTGCGCGATGGACAGATTTTCGCCGCAGGACTCGATGTCTTCGAAGAAGAACCCGCGGTGCCGGACGCACTGATGGCCCTGCCCAACACCGTCCTGCTTCCCCACATCGGCAGCGCGTCGATCGCCACACGCGACCGCATGGCGGAAATGGCCGCCCGCAACCTGCTCGACGTCCTCGAAGGACGCGAGCCTGCGCATCGCGTCGTCTGAGCGCACTGCTGCGGGCGTTGCAGATACACCGGCCTCCGCGTTCCTTTCCCTATGAAAAAACCGATCCCGCAAATGCGGGATCGGTTTTCCTTTTCCGATATGCTGCCCATGCCGGCGGACAGCGCTGCGTCCTTACTTGTTGGCCGCCATGAACTGCTCCATGAAGCGCGCGAGGGCCTCGACGCTTTCGACGGGACAGGCGTTGTAAATCGATGCGCGGCAGCCGCCCACCGAACGATGTCCCTTCAGTCCGTACATCTTCTGCTCCTTGGCCTCGGCGATGAATTTGGCTTCGAGTTCCTCGCTCGGCAGACGGAAGGTCACGTTCATCAGCGAACGGTCTTCCGCGTTGGTCACGGCGCCCTTGTAGAAATCGGGATTTGCATCGAAGATGTCATAGATCAGGGCCGCTTTCTTCTCGTTGCGCTCCTGAATGACACCGAGTCCGCCTTCCGCGATGATCCATTCGAGCGTCTTGCCCAGCACGAAAATCGGGTACACCGGGGGAGTGTTGAACATCGAGTCCTTGGACACGTGCGTCTTGTAGCGGAGCATGGTGGGGATGTCATCCTTCGCCTGTTCCACCCACGCTTTCCTGACGACGATCAGGGTCACGCCCGAGGGACCGAGATTCTTCTGCGCGCCCGCGTAAATCAGGCTGAAGCGGCTGTAGTCCATCTCGCGGCTCAGCATGTCGGAGGACATGTCGCAGACCAGCGGCACATCGCCGACGTCGGGAATGCTCTTGAACTCGGTGCCGTAAATGGTGTTGTTGGACGTGTAATGCACGTAGTCGGCGCCCGGCGTGAAGCTGAATTCCTTCGGGATGTAATTGAAGTTCGCATCCTCGGACGTCGCGGCGACATTGCAGCTGCCGAGCATCTTGGCTTCCTTGATGGCCTTCTTCGACCATTCGCCCGTGTTGATGTAGTCGGCCGTGCCGCGCATGAAATTCATCGGCACCATCGCGAACTGCGTGCTGGCGCCGCCGCCCACGAAGAGCACGGCATACTCGTCGGCGGACAGTCCCATGATCGCGAGTGCGTCACTCTGCGCCTTCTGTATGACTGCGTCGAACTCCTTCGAACGATGACTGATTTCCATGATGGACATGCCGAGTCCGGCGAAATCGTATGCGGCGTCCCGGGCCGCTTCGATGACGGGCAGGGGCAGGACGGCAGGGCCGGCAAAGAAGTTGTGTGCACGCATAGCCATGTGAAACTCCTGAAAGTAATGTGCGGAAATTGACCATGTTGGAGCCGCATGCGGCGGCTTGAAACAAACATACGATTTATTCCCGACATCGCCATATGATACTCCTGCAAGGGGAATTCGAACCTTTCATGCGGCCGCGCGACCGCGTGAACGCGGCCATGTTTGTGCCTGCTTTCCCTTTTCGCTAATTTAGCAGGACAGTCGGGAAATGGACCCGAAACGGTGCTGCACCGTGTCCTGCGCCCACCTCTCCGACACACTATCGAGCCTTTTTCACCACAACTCAGACTACGGAGTTCGTTATGAAGATCCTGATCACTGACGGAATATCCGAAACCGGAGCAAAAATGCTCCAGGACGCCGGTCACGAGGTCGTCCAGCAGAAACTGACACCAGAGGAGCTGCTCCAGCAAATCGGTGAGTACGAGGCCATCCTCGTCCGCTCCGCCACAAAGGTGCGTCAGGATGCGATCGACGCAGGCAGCAAGCTCAAGGTCATCGGCCGCGGCGGCGTCGGCCTTGACAACATCGATGTCGCATACGCGAAAGAGAAAGGCATCGCCGTGGTGAACACGCCCGGCGCGTCCTCGATCTCGGTTGCGGAACTCGCCATCGCGCACATGTTCGCCGTCAGCCGCTTCCTCCCCGCCAGCAACATCGAAATGCGCAAGGGCGAGTGGCCGAAGAAAGCCTACAGCAAGGGCATGGAACTGACCGGCAAGACGCTGGGACTGTTCGGCTTCGGCAACATCGGCCGTGAAACCGCGAAGCGCGCGCTCGGCCTCGGCATGACCGTCGTCGCGCACGATCCGTTCGTGACGGAAACCGACATGGACGTCACGCTGGTGAGCAAGGACGATGTGCTCGCAAAGGCGGATTACATCAGCCTGCACATCCCCTTCATCAAGGAACAGGGTGCGACGATCACCGCCGCGGAGTTCGCGAAAATGAAGGACGGCGTGGTGCTCGTCAACTGCGCACGCGGCGGCACTGTCGCGGAGAAGGACCTCCTCGACGCGCTCAACAGCGGCAAGGTCCGCGCCGCCGGCATCGACGTCTACGAGAACGAACCTGTCACAGAAGCCCAGACCGCCCTGGTCAATCACCCCAATGTCTCCGTCACGCCCCATATCGGCGCATCGACGGTCGAGGGACAGACCCGCGTCGGTATTGAAATCGCCGAACGTGTCATCGACGCACTGAAATCATAACGCATACGAGGAATACAACGAGTCATGGCAACGCTTCGACCCTTCAAAGCCTACCGGCCGAAACCCGATCTTGCGGCGGAAGTCGCCGCAAAGCCCTACGACGTCCTCAATTCCGACGAAGCGCGTGAAGAGGTGAAAGGACATCCCCTTTCCTTCCTTCACATCGGCAAGCCGGAAGTGGACCTCGATCCCTCCATCGACCTGCACGACGCGGCCGTGTACGAGAAAGGCCGCGACAACCTGCAGACGCTGATCACCGACGGCGTGCTCGTCGAAGATCAGTCCCCCTGCCTCTACCTCTACGCCCAGACCATGGGCGAGCACACGCAATATGGCCTCGTCGGCTGCGCCGCCGTCGAGGAGTACTGGGACGACACCATCAAAAAGCATGAATACGCGCGCAAGGACAAGGAAGAAGACCGCTGCAATCACGTGCGCGTCACCAACGCACACACCGGCCCGATCTTCCTGACCTATCCCGACAGCGACGCGGTCGACGCCATCGTCGACGGCGTGCGCGCCGCGCCGCCCGTCACAGACCACGTGGCCGCCGACGGCATCCGCCACCAGACCTGGGTCATCAGCGACACGCAGGTCATCGATCAGCTGACCGCGCTGTTCGGCGACATCCCGAGTCTCTACGTCGCCGACGGACATCACCGTTCCGCTGCCGCGGCCATCGTGGGACGCGAGCGCGCGAAAGCCAATCCGGACCACCGCGGCGACGAGGAATACAACTTCTTCCTCGCGGTGTACTTCCCCGCGGGCCAGCTCCGCATCATGGACTACAACCGCGTGGTGAAAGACCTCAACGGACTGAGCGAAGAAGCTTTCTTCGAGAAGCTGAACGCGCAGTTCACCGTCACGCCGGCCGACGGCCAGGTGCGTCCCGATGCCAAGGGCAGCTTCGGCCTGTACATGGACAAACGCTGGTACCACGTCCGCGCCAACGAAACGCTCATCAGCAATCCCGATCCCGTGCAGCGCCTCGACGTCGCCATCCTGCAGAACCAGGTGCTCAGCCCCGTGCTCGGCATCCAGGATCCCCGCACGGACAAGCGCATCGACTTCGTCGGCGGCATTCGCGGACTCGACGAACTCGAGCGCCGCGTCGACTCCGGTGAAATGAAGCTCGCGATTTCCATGTTCCCCACGTCCATCGAGGAACTGATGGCCATCGCGGACGCAGGGCAGGTCATGCCCCCGAAGTCCACGTGGTTCGAACCGAAACTGCGTGACGGACTCTTCGTCCACTTCCTGGACTGACCGGCAGATCGCACATGAAAGACGAAAGGGCGTCCGCAAGGACGCCCTTTCACGTTCGTATCATATTCCCCGCCTTACTTGCGGATGGTGTATCGGATTTCCTCGGGATCCGTTTTCAGCAGCCGAAGTCCCGCGGGGAAATGAATCGTCGGCATGATGGCGCCGGACGTGTCCGCGATGATGTCGTCAAAGAGGATTTCCGCCGAGAAGTCCTCCGGTCCGAGCGTGGACAGGTAATTGACGCCGCCGCGCACCGACACGGTGATGCGCTGATGCCCCAGCAGCACTTCGCGGTCCCGCGGCACGCGCAGCAGATCGATCGGGATGTCCTCGAAACTCACATCCGCGAGCTGCTCGGTGGGGATATACAGCGAGGCGGTCTCCGTGGAGAATTTCACCACGCCCTGCAGGGAATCGAGCACGGGGACATCCTCGACGACCGGGATGGCGAGATCAGTGTAGCTCCGGCTTTCCAGCGGCCATGAATTCAAATTCCGCAGCACGCTCTCCGCACCTTCGAGCACGATGGAATCAGGTGTGATCTGCACCTCCCGCATCAGCCCGAAATCAGACTTGAACCCGATGGAAAGCGATTGAAAATGCAGCGGCACCTTCTTCTTCACGAAACGATCCACGCGCACGTATATCGTCTCGGGATATGCGCGTATGGCCTGCACTCCTTCGGGCAGCACCATGTTCTCCGTGAGCGTGCGATTGGTGTTGATCGCCCCGGAGCGCAGGCGGCTGCCAGGGATTTCGTACATGAGCTGTTTGCCCGCCGTGAGGAAAAGCAGCTGCCAGCCACGCGCTTCGAGCAGCACGTTGATCGTTTCCGGAAGCGGCGTGACCAGCGCGATGTTTTCGGGCATGTTGTTCACCGCCAGCGGAACATCGACGCGTGTGCGGAACGATCCGCCCATGGTGACGGAAAACCAGAACAGCGCGGCGACGAGGAAGGAGCCGGCGAGAATGTGGGAATGGCCTTTTGTCATCGTAAATGCACCACTGTTGCAGACCGTAACATAGGCAGTGGGAGCGAAAGTGTCAAAGGAGACTGCGTGCTATGGTGATTCCGCGGGAGGATCTTCGGGCACGGGATGATGCGGCGCGAGCGAAAGTGTCAGCCACGGACGACCGTTCTCGGAAACGCGACGGATTTCGAGACGGTAGTCGGTGCGCCGCTGCCAGGGCCATGCGGCACGGTCGTCTCCGTCCTCAACCATCTCGCCGATGTTCCGGCGCTGCACTTTCGCCACCCAGTCACGGAATCGCGTGAACGCTTCCCCATCCGACGGGTCGACGGCGCGCTGCGCGAACACGCGCGTGAGCCGCGGACGATAATATCGATCCACGTCGAAATCCAGCCACAGCGTCCAGCCCGCACCGGAGTCCGCCTCCAAACGCATGCTGAAACCGACACAGGTGCGGTCGGTGAAAAGGCTGTCGGCAAGCACGGCGCGCATGCCGTCAGGGACGCGCACATTGCCGTGGCCGTAATACTGGTGGATGTTGACGGTCGAGAGAAATACGGCCGGGTCGAAGGACTGTCCCTGCGCCTGTCCCCGTCCGGGAACAGCGAGAAAAACGATTAGCAGAAATGCGTAGACGCGCATGAGTATCCCCGTTTGCTGCTACAACCGCCCGCAGGGCGGAAAAAAATCAGATGAGCACCTGCGAGACCACACCGCCGACGAAAAGCGCGAGGAAAAGACTGCCAAACCAGATGATCATGCCTTCCCGCAGTCCGCGCTCCTTGAGCATCACCATCAGCGATGCGACGCAGGGGACGAACAGGGTAATGGTAATCAATGCCGCGACAATCTGAAAGGCGCTCAGTTCAAGATGGAACATGCCCGCGGCGCCGAAGTCCCGTCGCACCAGTCCCATCACGAATGCGGTGGCCGCTTCGCGCGGCAGCTGCAGCCAGCCGACCACGAGAGGCTCGAGGGCGTCCATGATGCTGAACAGTGCGCCGGTCACCTGCAGAACACCGACGACCAGGGCGCCGATGAAGAACCAGGGACTCGCTTCCTTCATGAAGAACCATGTCTTGAACAGGGTTTTCTTCGTCACGTTGTTGAGCTGCGGCATGCGCATGTGCGGAAGGTCTATCAGGAGCGGCGAGGTTTCTCCCGGCAGCGTGCGGTGCATGACCGTACCGACGATCACGAGGAAACTGAAAATGACGGCGGTATAGATGAGCGTGGCCAGCGGCCCCGCCGTCGCAAGCAGGGCGGCAATCACGCCGAGCTGCGCCGAGCACGGGATGGCAAGCTGCAGGATGGTGGTCGCGATGGTTTTCTCACGCTGCGTTCCCAGCAGGCGCGTGGTGATGGTCGCCATGGTCACGCAGCCGAAGCCGAGGATGAGGGGAATCACCGCGCGGCCGTTGAGTCCGACGAAGCGCAGGGCGCGGTCCACCAGCGTTGCCAGTCGCGGCAGATAGCCGCTGTCTTCCAGCACGCTCAGCGCAAAATAAAATCCGAGCACCAGCGGAAGGAGCAGGAAGACCAGGTAGGTCAGTGTCATGGTGACGGCGCCGAATTCCCCGAAGAACAGCACCAGCCACGGATTGTCGTACGTGAAGGTGAACTCCGCGTCCGAGGCGCCCGGGAATTCCCGCGCCTCCTTCCAGAGCGCGCGATCTGCCTGCAGTCCTTCGTCGAAACGGAAACTCCGTGTTTCGGCCGTCTCGCCCTCGGCGTCGAGCACGTCGACGTCGACGGTTGTCGCCGCATGTCCCGCGATCCACGACTTGATGTTGAATTCCACGATGCCCTTGCCGATGGTGTCCTCGGTCAGGCCGACGAGGTCCTGCGCCACCAGCACGCCGACGAACATGTACAGCGCATACAGCACGACGGCCAGTATGGGGAAGCCGAACCACGGACTCACCGACCAGCGTCCGATCATGGACGCGAGGCGCCTGCCGGTTTCGACGTCGGAGACCGAACGCTGCAGCACGCGGTTGACGCGGTTGCGGCGATCGATGTAAATCTCCTCCCGCACGCTGATATCGGTCGGCGGGACGCCATGCCGCTCGGCGATGACCTCGTCCCCTTCCATGAGAAGCAGCGCTTCGCCCTGCGATCCCACGGTGCTCAGCCGCGCATGCAGGTCCGCGTGCAGGGTACGATTCTGCTTCCCCTCGCGGGCACGCACGACGAGATCGTGTATTTCCTCGAGTCCCTTGTTCTTCGTGGCAACGGTACCGATGACCGGCACGCCCAGTTCTTCCTCGAGATGCTGAAGATCCACCGCGATTTTCTGCCGCTTCGCTTCATCCATCATGTTGACGACCAGGCCGACACGCTTGCCCATGTCGATGAGCTGCTGCGTCAGAAAAAGATCGCGCTCGAGGTGGACGGCATCGACCACGTTGATGATGATATCGCCGTTGAGGATTATATCGCGGGCCACACGCTCCTCGTCGTTGAAAGAGGAGACACCGTAAATGCCCGGCGTGTCGAACAGCTCGTAGTTGAGGTAGGTGGCCTTGGACACCTCGATGGTCGTTCCGGGGAAATTCGACACGTCGACGTAGAGTCCGCTGAGGTAATTGAATACCACGGACTTCCCGACGTTCGGATTGCCCACGAGCACGATGCGCGGCTTGAGGGGATCTGTCGGAACGGATTCTGTGCGGAGGTGCTTGTGCGGTCTATGTGTCGTGGTTACGTCATCCATGCGTGCGGGCCAGTAGCGGCAGGTGCGTCAGAGGCGGGCGACCTCGATCGATGCGGCGAGATCCCCGCTCAGCGCCACCTCCTGGTGGTTGAAAACAAGGACTATTGTTCCCCCGGGGAGTTTTTCGAGGCAGGAGACCACCGCGCCTTCCATCAGTCCGATGCGAATGAAACGCGAACGCATCTCCCCCTCCGGCAGACGCGCGATGCGCGCACGTCCGCCCTTCCCAAGCATGCTCAGTGTCTCGCTACGCATCCTTCCCCTTTCGGCATTCC
This sequence comes from uncultured Ignavibacteria bacterium, assembly GCA_913060595.1. Lineage (GTDB taxonomy): Bacteria > Bacteroidota > Ignavibacteria > SZUA-365 > SZUA-365 > BM516. Next base: position 8,059 of record CAJXSA010000019.1, on the reverse strand, counting down.
GCGCACGTCCCGTATATGTGCAGGACCGTGTTCTGGAACTGGTAATCCAATGCCTTTGCCGCGTCGCGCGCGAATCGTTCGACGCGCTTGTCGACGAACTCCTCGATCTTGCCGCAGGAACGGCAGATGACATGGTGATGGTGCTCGTTGCCGTACATGAGCTCGTAGCGGGCGAGCCGCTCGCCGAAACGGTAGCGTGAAATGATGCCGCATTCGGTCAGCTTGTCCAGCGTGTTGTACACGGTCGCACGCGATACCTTGCTCCCGTCGTTCTTCATGCGCAGGAAAAGCTCGTCCGCGTCGAAATGCCCGTTGCATTCGAGAACGGTGTCGAGAATCTCGAAACGCTCCGGCGTCACGCGGTACTTGTTGCGCCGGAGATACTGGGTGAAAAATTCTTTGGGGTCTGTCGTATTCATTTCTATTTAGATATAATCCAAATAGAACATACGGGATTTTATCATGCCGATCAAGAGAAAAGCGATAATACTGTGCGAAAAAAATCCTTTTTGCTATATTTTCCCATCACCCATACGCAAGGAAACGACATGAAACGCGGACTCCTGCTTCTCCTGCCCTTTTGCGTGGCCTTCAGCATGAACCTGTACGCCCAGTCCGGCGAGGCCGACGCCGTGGTCGGCACCTGGCTGGTGGAGGACAAAAAGGCCAAGATCAAAATCTACAACAAGGGCGATTCGTACTACGGCAAGATCATCTGGCTCCGTGAGCCGAACGACAAGAACGGCAAACCGAAGCGGGACAAGGAGAACCCGGAGGAGAAACTGCGGTCGCGGCCGCTTGTCGGACTCGTGATGCTGTCGGGCTTTGTCTACGACGAAGACAATGTCTGGGAGGACGGCGACATCTACGATCCGAAAAACGGCAAAACCTACAGCTGCGAAATGACGCTTTCCGAAGACGGGAAAACCCTCGATGTCCGGGGGTACATCGGCTTCAGCTTCATCGGGCGCTCACAGACGTGGACGCGGGCGGACTGACACGGCGTACCGGATTATCAGATACACTTGCCCTGTAATCCCCCGGGAATGTATTTTGCGGGATGCAGGATGCGCAGCATATCATCAATAAAATCAAGGGGAAAGCCCTGCTCGCGCCCATGCTGGCGACGACGGACATCCCTTTTCGCACGCTCTGCGCGCGCATGGGTGCCGCGCTGACGTATACGGAAATGGTCAGTGCGGCGGGCATCGTCCATTCCTCCTCGCATTCCTTTCGCAACGCCGTGTTCACTCCCGAGGAACGTCCGGTGGCCCTGCAGCTGGTCGCCGCCGATCCGGACAACACGGAGGCCGCCGCACGCCGGCTGCTGCCCCTCAAGCCTGACCTCTTCGACATCAACTGCGGCTGCCCGAACGAACGCATTTGCGAAGCGGGCGCCGGCGCGCAGCTTCTCGACGACCTTCCGCGCTTTGCCGCCGTCATCGAGACCGCGGTCCGCGCCACCGACATCCCGGTCGCAGTGAAAGTGCGCATGCAGGGACGACAGTCCTCCACCGGCGTGCGTGAAATCGTCCGGGCCGCGACGGACAGCGGCGCGCTGTTCATCGCCATACACGCGCGGGCACGCGACGTCGCCTATCACGAGGCCGCGCAGTGGGAGGTGCTCGCCGACGCCGTCGCCGCCTCGGGCATTCCCGTCATCGGCAACGGAGACATTTTTTCAGCCGACGATGCGTTTCGCATGCGCGAGCAGACCGGTGTGCATGCCGTCATGGTCGCGCGTGGCAGCCTGGGCACCCCCTGGATTTTCCGGCATATCAGTGAAGGTCGGCGCTGTGGCCTGCATGACGGCACGCCGGAGCCGGAAGAGCTCGTCGCACTCGTACGCGATCATCTCCTCCACATGCAGCGCGAGTTCGGCGATGTGCGCGCCCTGCCGCGCATCCGCAAGCATGCGCTCTGGTACGGGCGGCGCTATGCGGGCTTCGACACCCTGCGCGAGCGGCTGTTCGCGACGGAAAACGCAGCGGACGTCATCGCTGCGGCGGTGCGATTTTTCGAAAACCGTCCGCGTCCGCTGCCCCCCGACGACGCGGAAGCCCGTACGCGCGAAGACGGCTTCCGCGAACGCGTGCTGTTCTGGGCCCGGGGAGTGCTGCGCGCCGAGGGATAATCCCCGAATACGAATGCCGCGTCGACTGCAACCTGGACAGCGCGCCTCCGTAGATACATTGATACAAGGAATCACAGAAGGGATCCGCATGCTCGACGTATCACACCTGCATAAGGAATTCACCGGCGTCGTCGCCGTCGACGACGTCTCCTTCCGAGTGCAGCCCGGACAGATTTTCGGCCTCATCGGTCCCAACGGTGCGGGAAAATCGACCACGATCCGGATGATCATGGATATTCTGCAGCCGGACCGCGGGGACATCCTGCTCGACGGCACGCCCATGCGCGAGGAAACCAAGAACCTCATCGGCTATCTGCCCGAAGAACGCGGCCTGTACAAAAAGAACAAGCTCATAAACGTCATCAGCTATTTCGGCGGCCTCAAGGGCATGCCTCCCGCAGAGGCGCGCGAAGCCGCCCGCCCCATGCTGGAACACTTCTCCCTGCTGCCCTACGAGAAGCGCAACGTCGAAGAGCTCTCCAAGGGCAATCAGCAGAAAGTACAGTTCATCATCTCCGTTCTGCACCAGCCCCGTCTGCTGGTGCTCGACGAGCTTTTCGCCGGACTCGACCCGGTCAACCAGGAGCTGATGAAAGAGGCCCTGCTGCACCTTCGGGGTGAGAACCGGGCCATCATTTTTTCCACCCACCAGATGGAGCAGGCGGAGAAGCTCTGCGACGAACTGCTCATGATCGATCACGGTCGCACGGTGCTGCACGGCACGCCGGCGGACATCAAGCGTATTCACGGGAGGAACGCCGTGCAGGTGGAATTCACCGGGGATGCGGAGGCACTGCGCAGCATTCCGGGTACGCGCGTCACGGATCTCTCACGCAATTTCGCCGAACTCGAACTCGACGACGACACGCGCACCAACGACATCATCGCGGCGCTGCTGCCGTCCGTCGACCTGCACCGGGTGGCGCGCATCGAGCCCTCGCTGCACGCCATCTTCCTCGACGTCGCAGGCAAGGACAACGGCGCCGCGCAGCGTGAAACGGTGTCCGACGCACCCCCGCCCCCGCCGATGACCACGCGCAGTCCGCGTGTGCGCAAGCAGTTCGTCAGCATGCTCATCTACCTCGTTGTCGCCGTCATCTTCCTGCTCGATCTCCGCGACGGCTTCGAGGCGATCAAGGGCGTGTTCGTGCTGCTGGCAGTGGGCGCGGCGGCATGGTCCTTCATTCGCTTCCAGCGCTTCCGCAAAGAGGACGCCGCGACCGCGGCGGAGAAGGAGGTGCAGCGATGAAACTGACACGCAAGGCCCTGCGGGTGGCATGGTGGGAATTCATCGAGCGGGTGAAAACGAAGAGCTTCCTGATCGGCCTTTTCCTCACTCCCGGCATCATGGTGCTTTTCGCAGCCGGACCCGCGCTGCTGAAAGATTCGCTCGAACACACCGAGTCGCAGAATGTGGCCGTCTACGACGCCAGCGGCATCGTCTTCGACTCGCTCGAGGCGTCGCTCGCCGCATCCCCGACGCTTGACAACGGGAAGGCGCGCTACACCCTCGAACGCATCGAAGCGGCGGGACGCAGCATGGACGCCATCAAGGCGGACATCGACTCCGCCCTCCTCCGCGACAGCATCGTGGCCGGCATACTCGTTCCCGCGAGTGCCCCGGATTCGCACCGCGTCGAATACCGTTCGAAAAACGTGTCAGACATCGAGGGCATTCGCATGCTCGAGCGGCGTATCTCCCGCATCATCTCCGGGTACAAGATCGCGCACGCGGGACTCGATCCCGATCGCGTCCGGGACCTGAACCGTTCGACCGACATGCGCACGGTGCGTGTTTCGGAAAAGGGGGAAAAGGAATCCGGCTTCCTCGAGTCCTTCGGCCTCTCGTATGTGTTCCTCATTTTCATGCTCATCATGATCCTGTCCTCGGGACAGATGCTTGTGCGCAGCATGGTCGAGGAGAAAAGCAACCGCATTGTCGAAATCCTTGTGTCCAGCTGTTCCCCGATGGACCTGATGTTCGGAAAAATCGTGGGCATCAGCATGCTCGCGCTGGTGCAGGTGCTGTTCTGGACGCTGATCGGCGTGGCCCTCGTCTTCGCGGCGCAGCTGTCGAATCTCCCCCTCGAGAACCTCTGGCTGATGATACTGTATTTCTTCCTCGGCTTCCTGTTCTATGCCGCGACCTTCGTGGCCGTCGGAAGCCTCGCCTCCACTGAACAGGAAGCGCAGCAGATCACGGGCTACCTGTCGATGCTGCTCATGCTGCCCATCGTCATCGCCTTCATCGCCACGCAGAGTCCGAACAGTCCCCTGCTGGTCGTTCTCACCCTGCTGCCGCCCATCACCCCGCAGATGATGTTCGTGCGCCTGCCCATCACCACGCCGCCGGCCTGGGAAATCGCGCTGAGCCTCGTCGTTCTCGTCAGTTCCATCATTGTCGTCACCTGGATCGCTGCGAAAATCTTCCGCACCGGCATACTGCTGACCGGGAAACGCCCGGGACTCACGGAGATTTTCCGCTGGATCCGCTCCTGAGGTATACGCATGAAAGATCTCCTTTTTGTGATCGCACTCATCGTCCTTGTCATCGTGGCCATCAAGATTCTGTTCTGGGCCATCGGCAAGGTGATCGCCGTGGCCGTCTTCGCCGCGGTGGTGTACATCGTATTTCGCATCATCGTCGCACGCAAAGGCAGCGGATAAGCGGAATGCTGCGGCCGCCCGCTGTTCCGCAGCGAATGCCGCAGGCGCTGCCGGAGGCGCTGCCGGAGGTGGAATTTGCCGTCCGCGGGTGATTTCCGCCCCTGAAAATCGTATGTTTGGGAATAATGAATCCGGGAACGTCCCGGACAACACGTAGGACAGCCGCACTGTCCTATGTTTTTACGGAGCCTCTGTCATGAACAAACCCATCGTGGCCATCGTCGGCCGTCCGAATGTCGGGAAATCCACCCTGTTCAACCGCATCGTCGGCGGCCGCAAGGCCATCGTGCACGACGAACCGGGCGTGACGCGGGACAGGCATTACGGTGAAAGCGACTGGGCGGGACGCGACTTCGTCCTCATCGATACCGGCGGCTACGTGCCGGAATCCGACGATGTCTTCGAACGCGCCATCCGCGAACAGGTCCGCGTCTCCATCGAGGAAGCCACGGTGATTCTCTTCGTCGTCGACGGACAGGAAGGCCTCTATCCCCTCGACCGGGAACTGGCGAACATGCTTCGTCGCGCCGAGAAGAAAGTCATTCTCGCTGTCAACAAGATCGACAGTCAGAAATACGAACAGAACCAGGCGGAATTCTACGCGCTCGGACTCGGCGATCCGCAGGTGGTATCGGCCATCAACGGGCGCAGCACCGGCGACCTTCTCGACCTCGTCGTCGAAGGATTCCCCGATCCCGTCGAGGAGGAAGACGAAGAGCACCTGCAGCTCGCCATCATCGGCCGTCCGAACGTGGGAAAATCGTCTATCACCAACGCCCTGCTGGGGCGCGAACGCTCCATTGTCACCGACGTGCCCGGCACGACACGCGACGCCATTGACTCGAGACTGCAGTACAAGGGGAAAACCATCACGCTGGTGGATACCGCGGGACTGCGGCGCAGGAGCAAGGTGAAGGAAAACGTGGAGTTTTTCTCCACGCTGCGCACGCTCAAAAGCATTCAGCGCTGCGACGTGGCGCTCTGCCTGCTCGACGGCTCCGAAGGCATGACGCATCAGGACATCGACGTGCTCAGCGAAGCGGTGCGCTTCAACAAGGGCGTCGTCATCGTCGTCAACAAGTGGGACCTCGTCGAGAAAGATCATCGCACGGCCGACCTGATCACGAAGGACATTTACGAACGCGTGAAAATGTTCGACTACATCCCCGTGATCTTCGTCTCCGCCCTCACGCAGCAGCGCGTGTTCAAAACACTCGATCTCTGCCTCGAAGTGTACGAAGAGCGCAACAAGCGCGTCCCGACATCAGAGCTGAACGACAGCATCCTCGAAATCCTGCGCGCGACACCGCCCCCGTCCACGCCGACAGGCAAGCAGGTCAAGATCCGCTACGTCACGCAGGTGCGCGAATCGCCGCCTGTCATCGTGCTTTTCGCCAACGAGCCGAAGTACATCCCGGAGAGCTACCGCCGCTTCGTCACGCGCCAGATCCGCAATCTCTGGCAGTTCAAAGGCGTGCCGCTGACGGTGCAATTCCGCTCCTCCAAGGCCGATTAAAACGCGGGACGAAATTTCCCGGACGTTTTTGGTGTTGCAATGATGGACGAGATTCTCACTGCGGGAATCACACAGCATTGACAAGAGATTAGAGATTACGATGAGCAAAGAGCAGCAGCGCAATCAGCAGGAACAGCAGGGACCGCAGTTCCCGCTCAAGGGCATGAACATGTACCGGTGGTTCCTCGTCGCGCTTGTCCTGATTTTCGCGATGCAGTTCTTCTGGAACTGGTCGCAGCAGGGTTCCTCCGTCCCGTACAGCCGTTTCAAGGACATGGTGGCCGACGGGAAAATCGAAAAAGTGGAAATCGACCAGGGCATGATCACGGCACACGGCACCGGCGCCGGAGAAAAGCAGGAAGGAAGCACTGCCCCCGTCTACAACGTCGTGATTCCCACCGCGGTCTCCGACGACAATCTCATCACCCTGCTCGAAGAAAATGACGTCACCATCGTGGCCATACAGGATACCAGCGGCATGTGGACCACCATCATCTGGTTCATTCTCCCGCTGGTGCTCATGCTGGGATTCTTCGTCTTCATGAGCTCGCGCCTTCGCGGCGGCGGAGGCGGCGCAGGTGGCCTGCTGTCCATGGGGAAGATGAACGCGCAGTCCTACGCCAAGGAGAAGGTCAAGACCACCTTCGACGACGTCGCCGGCGCCAAGGAGCAGAAGGAAGCCCTCTACGAAATCATTCACTTCCTGCGCCGTCCGCAGGACTTCCACCGCCTCGGCGGCCGCGCCCCGAAAGGCGTGCTGCTGGTCGGTCCCCCGGGAACAGGCAAGACGCTCCTTGCGCGTGCCGTCGCCGGTGAGGCCGGCGTGCCCTTCTACCACGTCTCCGGCTCCGCCTTTCTCGAGATGCTCGTCGGCGTGGGCGCCAGCCGCGTGCGCGACCTCTTCGCCACCGCCAAGAAAAACGCCCCCTGCATCATCTTCGTCGACGAAATCGACAGCATCGGCCGCCGGCGCGGCGGCATACAGGGCTTTTACGGTGGCGGCGCCAGCGAGATGGAGCAGACGCTCAACCAGATGCTCTCGGAAATGGACGGCTTCGAACCGAACGAGGACGTCATCGTCATGGCAGCGACCAATCAGCCGGACGTGCTCGATCCCGCTCTGCTGCGTCCCGGGCGCTTCGACCGCCGCATCACCGTCGATCTGCCCAACCTGCAGGAGCGCGAACAGATCCTTGGTGTGCACACACGCAAGGTGCCCCTTTCCGACGACGTCGTGCTCAAGGACATCGCGCGCAGCACCCCGGGCAACTCGGGCGCGGACCTGAAAAACCTCGTCAACGAGGCAGCCATTCTCGCGTCGAAAAAGCGCAAGGACAAGGTGGAAAAACAGGATTTCATGGACGCGCTCGACACCATACTCCTGGGCCACGTGCGCTCGAGCATCATTCTCAGCGACGAGGAAAAGCGCCGCACGGCATATCACGAGGCGGGACACGCGCTGATCGCGAAGCTCACACCGGGATCGGACCCGGTGACGAAAGTCTCCATCGTCCCCCGCGGACGCGCCCTGGGCGTCACCATGCAGACCCCGCTCGACGAGCGGCACAACTACACCATCGATTACCTGCTCTCCCGTCTCGCCGTGCTCTTCGGTGGACGCGCCGCCGAGGACATCGTCTTCGACAGCATTTCCACCGGCGCGGAAAACGACCTGATGCACGCTACCACGCTCGCGCGCAACATGGTCGCGCGCTACGGCATGAGTGAACGCCTGGGCAACA
>CAJXSA010000018.1 GCA_913060595.1 uncultured Ignavibacteria bacterium | reverse complement strand
GGTGCCGAGGTCGAGCGATAGATGAAGTACATCAGGTACTGGATGCGATTGACGATCGCTTTGCCCGTGCTGCCGTTTCGTGAGCTTATGGTATTGTCACCGTTGAGTCTGCGGTCGATGTCGAGCATGCGCGCACGCAGACCGGTCCACGTTTTCAGCAGCGCCTCACCGGCGTCGGGAGTTACCTGCAGCGCTTTCTCGACGACCTGCAGGCGCTCGTTGACCTCAGCGGCGTAGCGCTGCACGCCGAGTGTCACGCGCTGAATTTCTGCGAGACGCTGCTGGAAGGCGACGAGCGCGCTGCGGTCGGCCGCAGGCAGCGTGGTGTTGTCAAGCACGCGGGCGGTGAACGGAACGGGGGCCGCCACGCGCCGCTCGACACCGTCGACGCCCGCAGCCATCTCCACCGTGTACTGTCCCGGAAGCACGAGCAATCCGTTCGCCTTGTTGATGTCCGTCTTTTTCCCGACCGGGGATCGGCTCGGAAAGCGCAGATCCCACGTCAGGCGCTGCACACCTTTCTTCGCGGGTGCCTGCAGCTTGCGGACGACATCACCCTGTGCATCGCGAATGGTGAACAGCAGATACGGTTTCATCTCGTTGTCCTCTGCACGCAGCTGCTCCCAGTCCGGATACGGGGGCGTCTTGCCGTCCTTGCGCAATTTCTTCTCCTCTGCAAGTCGCTGCTGTTTCCGCGTCTTGATGCTCTCTTTCAGATAGTAGGTGAACGTCGCACCGAACGGCGGATTGTCGGCGGTGAAGAAGGTCTCTCCCTGGGAGTGCACGCCGCGATGCGTCGCCTCGATGAACATGAGCGCATCCTTGACCGGGAAAATGTGCGCTTCCTGCGAGAGAAGCCCGGCATCCATATCACGCAGCGGCGTATAGTCGTCGAGAACGTAGAAACCGCGCCCGAAGGTGCCGAGGACCAGGTCGTTCTCACGACGCTGTATGGTGAGGTCCTTGACCGCGATCGTGGGCAGACCCGATTTCAAACGCACCCAGGCAGTGCCGCCGTCCGTGCTGGCATGCACGCCGAACTCGCTTCCCACGAACAGCAGCGCGGCATCGACATGATCCTCCGCGACTGCATACACGGGACCGTTCTCCGGCAGTCCGCCGCCGATGGCCACCCAGCTTTTCCCCCGGTCGGTGCTGCGGTAGACATAGGGTTTGAAATCCGCCATTTTATGGTTGTCGAACGCGGCGTACACGGTATTGGCGTCATGCGTGGAGCAATGCAGGAAACTGACGTATGTCCGTGCGGGAACGCCGGGAACGGATTCGATTTTCCGCCATGTCGTCCCGCCGTCCTCGCTGACCTGTATAAGACCGTCATCCGTGCCGACATACAGCAGTCCTTCCTGCAGAGGGGATTCGTCCAGCGCGACGATGGTGCCGTACAGCGACGTGGAAGCGTTTTTCGCAATGGCTTCCGGCCCCCACACCTTGCCCATGACAGGCAGGGTGTTGCGGTCGATCTGACGGGTGAGATCCGGACTGACCGCGGTCCAGCTGTTGCCCCGATCTTCACTGCGGAACAGCTTGTTGGCGGCAAAATACAGCCGTGTGGATTTGTGCGGACTGATGAGCAGCGGGGAATCCCAGTTCCACCTGTACGGGTCCTCATCGGGGCCGGGCTGCGGCTGTATGCCGAGCTTCTCACCGCTGCGCTTGTCGAAGCGCACGAGAAAGCCGTACTGGGACTGTGCGTAGACGATGTTCGGATCTTCGGGATCGATCTGCGATTCGAAACCGTCGCCCCCGTTCGTGTAAATCCAGTCCTCGTTGAAAATGCCGTCTTTGTTCACCGTCCGAGAGGGGCCGCCGAGACTCTGATTGTCCTGCGTCCCCCCGTACACGTTGTAAAAGGGCTCGGCATTGTCCACGGAAACACGGTAAAACTGCGTCACGGGAAGATTCGACTTATAGCGCCAGTGCGCGCCTCCGTCGTAACTGTCGTACACACCGCCGTCGCCACCGATGAGGAGATGGTCCGTGTTGTCCGGATTGATCCACAGCGCGTGATCGTCCACGTGACGATGCCTGTTGCCGAGCCGCCGGTTCGTCTTGAAACCGTCCTCGCTCACCCGCGTGTATGTGTCGAGCGAGTAGACCTTGTCGGGATCGCAGGGATCACAGACGAGTTCGCTGTAATACTGTGCGCTGCGCGACTGGTAATCACCCCGTTTCTCCCAGCTGGCGCCCCGGTTGGTGCTGCGGAACACCCCGCCCTTTTTCGCTTCGATGATTGCGTAGAGATAATCCGGATTTGCGGGAGAAATCGCGAGGCCGATGCGTCCCAGGTCGCCGCCGGGGAGTCCGCTGCGCAGCGTGTCCCAGGAGGCGCCCGCATCCGTGCTTTTGAAAATCATGCTCTCGGGACCGCCGTTGATCAGTGTCCACACATGCCGGCGGCGCTGGTATGAGGCCGCGTACAGCACCTGGCTGTCGCGGGGATCCATCACGATATCCGTGACGCCCGTGTTCTCGGAGATGGTCAGGACGGCCTCCCAACTCGCACCCGCGTCGGTGCTCTTGTACAGTCCGCGATCTCCGCCCGGTCCCCAGAGCGGCCCCTGTGCGGCCACGTACATGACGCGGCTGTCCGTGGGATCGATCACGATTTTGCCGATATGCTCCGACGCGCGGAGTCCCATGTTCTTCCAGCTTTTCCCGCCGTCCGTCGAGCGGTAAATCCCGTCACCGTAGGAAACCGACCGCTGACTGTTGTTCTCCCCGCTGCCCACCCAGACGGTGTGGGGATTGTTGGGATCGAGCGTGACGCAGCCGATGGAATAGGAGTTCTCACCGTCGAATACCGGCGTGAAGGAAATACCATCGTTCGTGGTTTTCCAGACCCCGCCGGAAGCGACAGCGACGAAATATTCCGCATGGTTCTCGGGGTTGACGACCAGGTCGATGATGCGTCCCGAAGGAAGCGCCGGACCGATATTGCGAAATTTCAATCCCCCGAGGAGAGAAGACGTCAGCGTGCTTTTCTCATCGCCGTTGTCATCATCGTCCTGTGCGAGAAGCGCCTGGGGAGCGGAAAAAAGGAACAGAAGGAGGAAAAGAGTGTGGAGCAGATACTTCATGGCAGTCCCGTGAGAAAATGTGGGAGGAGGAAAATGGAACGCCCGGGGGCAGAAAAAAGATACGATATTCGGAGGGATTTCTGCGACTGTGAGAGGATCAGAAGAAATCACGCAGCGAGAACGGTGCGGTTAATGCCACGGCAAAGCCGCCGAAGCCGACGGGCGCATTCAGGTTCGTGACGTAACCGGTATCGTAGCTGCTTCGCGTCTCCGCGACGACGAGGGCGGGTTCGAGCACATGCCGATATTGCAGCGTGAGATACGATGTGATGAGCGGGATGTCGATGCCCACGGCAAGGAAGCTCTGCTGCTGCCACGTATCCTTCTCATAATACGATTCATATTTCACGTAGCGGCTCATGGTCGACACCGTGTACGTGCTGAGATCGTCGGTGATGCGGATGTATTCGAATCCGGCGAAGAAACGCAGCAGCGCAGACTGCCTGTAGCGGACGTACGCTCCGCCCCCGCGATATAATATCCCTGCCATGCCCCGCAGCGCGAGCGTGAGCGCATGCCCCTCGCCGCGCAAGAGCGGCAGCTGCAGGGACAGCGCCAGGCCGGGGAGAACACCGAAGGGCCGGCTCTTGACGCCGTAGACATGAACGTTGCTCTCGAGTCCGATGGAAAGCGGCGCCTCCCAGCGCACAGAAACGGGGCCGACGGGCTTGTCATTCGCGGGACGGCGCGCATAGCGGGGACGGACAGAACGCTGCATGGCATCGAAGACCTCCGGCGCCACGGGACCGAGACAGTCATACGGTGTGAGCGCCTCACGCAGATCTGCGAGGGAAACATCGTCGGGTCGGAAGCCCGGTGTGTCGACATTGCCTGCCAGCGACGTGACCCAGCCCAGCAGTCCCCCCAGGATCATTCCCCCGGGCAGTGACGCGGGCGGACTCCCGCTTCCCCCCGGTCCTTCCGAACTGTTGCGCGACGCCTCGCTCACGATGAGCATGCCGGCCATGCCTCCCAGCAGCCAGTACGTGACGCGATGAGGTATCGATGTCACACTGTGCACTGTCAGAACGGAGTCGATTTCCGTGACATGCCGTATGGAAACGCCTCGGTGGGATCGCAGCGGCCGCGGCGCGCCTTCAACGAAAGCGATGAGGGAATCCCGCATCGCGAGCACATGTCCCTCGGCCCGTGTTCCGTCGCGGAACAGCATCGAGACCGACGGACAGCCGGAGAGCCGTGGCGGCTGTTCCGGAAGCATGCCGGCATGCACGAGACGGCCTGCGGCCCGTGTCAGCAGCGGCCGCGTCGAATCTGCGAAGTACCGTGCGGTCGTCATCCCCGATGCGCAGATGGTCTCGAACGACCGCAGCCACTCTTCGAGCACCGCACGCTGCAGCGTATCGAGCCGCACGATGCTTTCCGCCCCGTCAGAGGTCAGCGTCAGCTGCTGGCCCGCCGTGTTCCGCACACCGACCCAGACCATCTCAAGTCCCTCGTTGAAGGCAAAGAGATGGAAGTACTCGAGTTCGCTGCGGTCAATCAGCGTGCCGACACGCGGGAGACCATCGTTCCCGGACGCAGTCTGCCCGGTGACGGTTCCGCAGCAGACGATGAGCGCAAGAACGAGCAGTGACAGTATACGCATGGCCCTGTTCGAAGCGATGGATGAATGCGGTGACGTTCTGTGCAGCGAGGACACGTGCGGCCGTGAAATTGTGACAGCGTCAGAGACAAATTCCGTATCTTTTTCCCGTGAATCCACCGCAGCGGAATATCGCGGCGTACTATGACGCCTTTTACCGGGACGGAGATTTTCCGCACTATTCTCCCGCAGTCACGCGCAGCGTCCTTGCGGCGCTCAGCAGGAAAATCGGCCTGCCGCCGGGTGCCCGCGTGCTCGACGTCGGCTGCGCCACGGGATATTACAGCGCCGCGTTCTCGGAGCTGGGCTATGATGTCACGGGCATCGACATCAGCACAACGGCGATAGAGACGGCGCGGCAACGGCACCCGCAGCTGCGTTTCATGCAGGGCGACGCTCTTGCATCCCTGCCGGAGGGCACGCGTTTCGATCTCGTATTCGCCTTCGGTTTCAGTCCTGCCAATACTGAGGACCTGGAACAGGTGCGTGAAACGCTCCGTCAGCTCGCCGGTCACCTGCGCCCGGGAGGAACGCTCGCCTTTCTCGGCGGCAGCCGTCTGACCGGCAGCGTCACGCCGTCATCCGACTGGCACAATCACAGATGGAAAGACATCACCGGCTTCGCACCGGCCACTCTGCGCGTCACCGGGGGGCCCTGGCTGACGCATTTTCGCTGCTTGCATCTTCTTCCCCTTTCCTTCTCCCTGAGCGCCCCGCTCACGCACCTGCTTCGATGGCTCCCTCTTCCTTTCGAGCGCCGCATCGTCCTGCTGCTGCGCGCTACTCCCAGTGCGTGAGCACGGGCCAGATCAGGAGCAGAAGCGACAGCACGAAAAAGAACACCTGCATGGGGAGATGCCATTTGAACCAGCGTTCGAAAGGGATTTTTGCCATGGTCAGCGTTCCGATGGTCACGCCCGAGGTGGGAATGATCATGTTCGTGAAGCCGTCGCCGAGCTGATAGGCCAGCACGGCGGTCTGCCGCGTGAGTCCCGAAAGATCGGCGAGCGGTCCCATGATGGGCATGGTCAGCGCGGCCTTCGTGGATCCGGAGGGAATGAAGAAATTCAGCGTCATCTGCATGACATACATCGCATCGGCCGACAGCATGCGCGGCATGCTCGAGGTGACACGCGACATGGCGTAGAGAATGGTGTCGAGGATATGTCCGTCTTCGAGTATCACGATAATGCCGCCGGTAAAGCCCACCACCATGGCGGCGCTCGCCATGTCCTTGACTCCCATGATGAAGTGTTTGGCGAGATCATTGGGACGCTGTCCGGTGACCACCCCCGAGAACACGCCCATCGCGAGGAAAAGCGCGGAAAGCTCGGTGATGTACCAGCCGTACAGCGTGACGCCCACGATCATTCCCACGACACCGCCGAAGAGAATGAGAAGCGCCAGCGCATGCCGCATGGTGAAGGAACCCTGCTCCGCCTGCTTCTTCTCGATTTCCTTCCGCCGTTCGCGGTCGAGGTCATACATCAGCGATCGCGTGGGATCCTTGCGAATGCGCGCGGCATACACCATCACCCAGGTGATGGTCGACGCCGTGATCAGCACCCAGACCAGCAGGCGGTATTCCCATCCGGACACCAGCGGCACGCCCGCGAGTCCCTGGGCGATCTGCAGCGTGAAGGGATTGATGAAGGCCCCGGCAAAACCGATGCCTGCGGCGAGGAAAGACAGGCTGACGCCGACAAAGGAGTCATACCCGAGGGAGAGCGCGAGCGGAACGAAAATCAGCACGAACGGCATGGCCTCCTCGCACATGCCGAACACGGCGCCGAAGAGCGAGAAAAACGTCATGACGATGGGAATGATCAGGAATTCCCTGCCCCGCAGCTTGCGCACCAGCTGTCCCGTGCCCGCGGCGATGGCCCCGGTTTCGTTGAGAATGGAGAATGCGCCGCCGACGAGGAAAATGAACGCGACGATTTCGGCGAGGCGCAGGAAACCGTCCATCGGGGCGGTAAACACCTGGTAGGATTGCGGCACGGCCTCGCCGTAGCGGAAGGAGCCGTCGACAAGCACTTCGCGGGTCACCCCCCCCACGTCCTCGTAATGCCGTTCGAAGGCGCCGCCGGGGACGATCCACGTGGCCGCGGCGGCGAGAAGAATGAGCACGAAGACGATGACAAAGACATTCGGGACTTTCTTGAGCAGGGACATCGGCACCTCTCTCCTACGCCTGGGGATCCTGCAGTCTGTATTCCTTCACCTTCGTCTGCATGGTCTTGTAATCGATCTGCAGAATGCGGGCGGCCTTCGCCTTGTTCCAGCCCGTGCGCTTGAGCGTCTCGAGCAGTATCTGTCGCTCCACGTGCGCAGTGTGCTTGCGGACATGATCCTTGAGAGAAATGCCCTGATCGAGATCGCTTTCGTCGATCTCCGCGGCGGTCAGCGCCGCACGGGCGCGTCGCTCGGCATCCATTTCGAGGTCCAGCTGTTCTGCGGTGACAAATTCCTCGGCAAACAGCACCGCACGACGCACGACGGATTTGAGCTGCGCGACATTGCCCGGCCAGTTGTACGCCAGCATTTTCTCAATGGCCTTCGGCGTGAAGCCGCTGATGCTCTTGTTGAGTTCGCGATTGCTGTTCTGCAGGAAGCGGCTGGACAGGTACGGAAGGTCCGTCTTGCGCTCACGGAGCGATGGGACAAAAAGGCTGAACTCGCTGACGCGGTAGAACAGGTCTGCGCGAAAGCGCTTGTCTTCTATTAAGTCGTGCAGGTCCTTGCTCGTGGAGACGACGAGGCGCACATCCACGGGAAGCGGCGTCTCACTGCCCATGCGAATGACGCTTTTTGTCTGCAGACAGCGCAGGAGCCTGCTCTGCAGTCGGGGCGGAAATGCGGAGATTTCATCGAGGAAGAGCGTTCCGCCATGCGCGGTCTCAAACTTGCCGGGCTGCGCCCTGTCCGCCTCCGGGAATGCGCCGCGCTCGTAGCCGAAGAGTTCGCGCTCCATGACTTCCTCCGACGGCGCATCGCAGGCGATGCTGACGAAGGGTCCGGAAGCCCGGGCACTGCTGCCGTGCAGCGCTTCGGCGACCAGCGCCTTTCCGGTGCCTGCCTCTCCCTGTATGAGGATATCGAACTCTGTCTTCGCGATGCTCCGCACTATTGAAGACAGCTCGATGACCACATCGCTGGTACCCATTTTCTGCAGCAGCACATCCTTCTGCTCCTGCTTCACACTCTGCTGCCCCTGGAACTTCCTGCGCAGGAGGCGCTCATCGAGCGCCCGGCTGAGCACCTCGAGTATCTCGGAAGTTTCGAACGGCTTCGCCACATATTCGAACGCACCGGCCTTCATCGCATCCACCGCGCCCGGGACCCCGGCGAGTGCTGTCATGAAGATCACGGGCACTTCGGCGTTCATGCGCCGCATGCGGAGCATGACCTCCCGTCCGTCCATGCGCGGCATGAGAATATCGAGCAGGACGGCATCCGGTTCCTCCCTGCGGTACAGCTCCAGCGCCGTCTCCCCATCCAGTGCCATCATGGCCATGAGTCCCTGCCGCTCGAACAGACGCTTGAGAAGGATGCACATGTCCTCTTCGTCGTCGACGATAAGAACTTTCATACCACGATACTTGTCGAGGCCGTCCATATAGTATACTCCTGGTGTACTGGGCGCAATAAAGTACGGGAGAAAAGAATCTTTTTCAATATATCAGGGAAAAAATTCCATAGTGCCCGCACTCCGGTCGCCATTTTACACCCTAAAACCGTGTAGAATTTCGTGACAGAGCGTGTTGATTATTTCAACAACGCATCATGTCATTGTATTTATTTACTTTACGCGGCGCAGCCCTCCGGGTGATGAAAAATGCTGTAGAATTACTCAACAGCCCGATCTGAGCATCATCCGGGCTGCGCGAGGCCGACGTCCGTAATTCGTTTCTATGTAACAACTTATGTCTATTCGTGAAATTGCTCCCATTTTGGTACGGTTGTTGCAGTAATATTCTACAGATCGCTGTTGAAAGACACAACACCCATCCACTTATAAAACGGAGTTCAAAAATGGTTGCCTTATTCGTCATTTTGTTCGTGGCACTGCTGCTCGGCATTGACCTGTTCATTCAGGCGCGCAGTCGTCGCTACCCGATCATGGCGGCCGTTCCACAGAACGGACCTGCAGCGCACGGAAAGGAAACTGTGCGCATTCCGAAAAGCGTATTCTTCCACCCCGGTCACACCTGGGCGCGTCTCCAGGACGGCGACAAGCTTGAAGTCGGTGTCGATGATTTCGTCCAGAAGGCACTCGGCGGAATCGACAGCATGCAGCTGCCGATGGTCGGTGAATTCGTGCGCCAGGGCGATCCTGTCATCACCCTGCACCACGGCAATCGCCGCGTCTCCCTCGTCGCACCTGCCAGCGGCTATGTGCGTGCGATCAATCGTGATGCGGTGGAGAATCCCCGCCTCGTCACCGAGAATCCGTATCGCGAAGGCTGGCTTATGATGGTCGAACCCGCGGAACTGGCAGCGAACCTCAGTCTGCTCCGCGTCGCCGAAAGCGCAGTCTCCTGGATCAAGGAAGAAATCAAGCGTTTCCGCGAATTCCTCGGCAGCAGCATCGCACAGCCTGCCACGGTCGGTGAATCCATGCTCGACGGCGGCGTCCCTGTCTCCGGCGCCCTTGAGCACCTCGATGAGGAACATCTGCACAGCTTTGAAGAGAAATTCCTTCGCTGAGCAGATCGTTCCCAATCTCAAAACTCCCACCATTTCACCAAAGGAGACTGACGATGTCACATGCCATACTCGTGGATCTCACGCTCTGCGTAGGCTGCGGCGCCTGCACGACCGCATGCCAGCAGGTCCACAATTTCCCGGAAAAGGAAAACCCGACACTTGACGACAAGAACTTCACCACGATACGCACGGTGACGGAAAATGAAAGCGGGGACGAATACTACGTCCGCAAAATGTGCCGTCACTGCGAGGAACCCGCCTGCGCCTCTGCCTGTCTTGTCGGCGCGCTCACGAAAACCAAGGACGGCGCCGTCACATGGGACACGAACAAGTGCATCGGATGCCGCTACTGCATGCTCGCATGTCCGTTCGACATCCCGAAATACGAATGGTCCAGCATGTCGCCCAAGGTCCGCAAATGCACCATGTGCTACCAGGAGCGTCATCTGACGGCGGATATGGAACTCGATGACGCGGGATACGTCCTCGACGCCAGCGGCGAACGCGTCGTGATCGAAGGTCGCGAAATCACCGCGGAGGACAGGGACACGATCATCGAACTGACCACGAACATGGACGACAATCGCGCATCCGCCTGTTCGGTGGCCTGTCCGATGGAAGCCACCGTATTCGGCGAGCGCGATCAGCTTCTCGCGGAAGCGAAACGCCGCATTCTTGAAAGTCCCGACGATTACGTTCCGCGTATCTACGGACAGAAGGAAGTCGGCGGCACTTCGGTGTTCTATCTCTCGAACGTTTCCTTCGAAAGCCTCGGCTTCTACACGAACCTCGAAAACTCCTCCTATCCCGACAAGACCTGGCGCGTGCTCGAGAAAATTCCCGACATCGTCGTGACCGCCGGCGTCGCCCTCGGCGCGGTGTACTGGATCACGAACCGCCGGGAAGATGTCAAGCGCTACGAGGAGGAAATCAAGAGCAAACGTTCCAAGAAGAAAGCCTGAGGAGGTCATCATGAAACTCGCAATGCCGCGTATCACGTTCTGGAAAGTCACGGCGGCCGTGTTCCTCCTCGGGGGACTTGCCGCAACAATCGTTCGTTTCGGGTGGGGCCTCGGAGCCGCCACCAACCTGACCGACATCACCCCCTGGGGACTGTGGATCGGCTTTGACGTCGTCACCGGTGTCGGACTCGCCGCCGGCGGATTCACCCTGGCCGGCATCGTCTACATCTTTCATCTCGAGCGCTTCAAACCCATTGTCCGTCCGGCCATCCTCACCGCCTTCCTCGGCTACAGCCTGGTCATCGTCGGACTCATGTTCGACCTCGGACGCCCGTGGGCGATCTGGCACGCGCTGATCTATCAGAACCCGCATTCCGTCCTCTTCGAGGTCGCCATGTGCGTCATGCTCTACACCACCGTCCTCGCACTGGAGTTTTCCCCGGTGGTGCTCGAGCGATTCAAGCTGCATCGCGCCCTGAAATTCGTCAAGGCCATCACCATCCCGCTCATCGTGCTGGGTATTCTGCTTTCCATGCTGCATCAGTCCAGCCTGGGCTCTCTCTACCTGATTGTGCCGCAGAAGATGCACCCGTTCTGGTACTCCCCCATGCTGCCGGTGTTCTTCTTCGTCAGCGCCGTTGCCGTGGGACTGGGCATGACCATCGTCGAATCATATCTGAGCGCACGCGCCTTCGGCAAGACACTGGAAACGCCGCTGCTGCGCGACCTCGCCCGCATCATGCTCGGTGTGCTGCTGGTGTATTTCACCATGCGCGGCATCGATCTGCTGCGTCGCGACGCGCTGCACCTGCTTTTCGAGCCGTCCTTCGAAACCAGCATGCTGTACCTCGAAGTGTCGCTCATGCTCATCATACCGCTGCTGCTGTTCAACATCCGCGGCTGGGGTCAGACGCGCGTCGGACTGTTCTTCACTGCCTTCTCCATGGTGCTCGGATTCGTGACGAATCGCCTGAACGTCACACTGACATCACTGGAGTCCTACTATCGTGAGAACTTCGGCACCTCCTATTTCCCATCGGCGGGCGAGCTCATCGTCACGATATCCATCGTCACCGCGGGCTTCGTTCTCTTCGCTCTCGCCGTGAAATATCTGCCGATATTCCCCGAGCATGAGGAAGAGACCGTTCTTCGCATCGGCGACGCTCCCGACCGCAGTTCCGCTCCTCCCCTCGAGGGAACGCCGGCCGCCGAACTCCGCCGTCACTGATTCACACCGTATTCCGACAGGAGAAACGGACGACTGCCATGGGCATCATCATCGATACGAAACAGGAAAAGCAGTGCATCTGGGTCGCCGCCGGCGTCCTGAACTACAAGCTCTGTGACCGCGACTTTCATTGCGAGCACTGCCCGCTCGATGCCGCGTTGCGAGACACAAACGCGTCCTGCCACGAGGAAGAGCTGGTTGAAATGGAAACACGCGACGTCTCCTTTCCTGAAAAAGATGTGATTCCCGAGGAAATCGCACCGCTGCTCGCTCCGTTCTACTCCGTGCCGGTCTGTCAGAACGCACAGTACAGTCCGCATCATGTCTGGATCCGCCCGCTTCCCAGCGGGTTGATACAGTGCGGCATCGACGCTTTCGCCGCCAACCTGCTGCCTCCCGAGGCGCAGATCGTGGTGGTCGCCAACAATACCGAGCTGCGGGAAGGGGAAAACTTCGGATGGGTCTATGGTGGGAGTCATACGATTCCCCTTTCCGCACCGGTTTCCGGAACGGTGGTGTGCAGGAACAGCAAACTGCACACCACCGATGACGGATTGCGTACCGCGCCCTACCGCGAGGGCGTCATCGTCACCCTTTCCCCCGCGGCCGGCGCGCTCGCACACGCCCGCCTCTCCTCCCCGCGCAACCACGCACGCCGCATTCGCAAGCGCGTGCAGCAGCTGACCGAAGGCCTGACGCAGCAGCTCGCCTCACCCGCAATCGGCCCCTGTCTCAATGACGGCGGCGTCCCCGTCACCACCCTCGCGCAATTTCTCGGTGAAGAGAAGTACTGGTCCCTGCTCGACCGCTTCATTGGTGGAGAATAGGGTCCGATGTTTGCCGATGGCAGCGGACTTTCCTAGTTTACATCGAGAACTGTCCTTTCCTTCCTGCGGAGTCCCGCATGCGCTTCTATCATACACTCAGCTTCAAAATCATCGCGACGGTCTTCGTGTCGATGCTCGTCGTCATGCTCGGTGTGAGTTATCAGCATATCGAAGCGCAGTCATCCTTTCTCGAGCGCACCATCTATCTCTGCGCGGAGCGCGCCAGCGCCTTCTCGAAGTCCGCCCTCCTACATGACATGCAGGAAAACGACAGGCACAACATCTGGCAGACCATCAGAAACATGAGCAACGCGCCCGGCATCGACGTCATCCGCATTTATGACAAAGGGGGCGTGATCCGCTATTCCACCGTGCGGGAAGAGACCGGTGCGACGGTGGATCAGCGCGCAGACGCCTGCACGATGTGCCATGGCACGGAAACCGAGTTCGAGCAGACGAGCAGCAATGAATACATGCGCATATATGATTCCCCGCGCGGACATCGCGTGCTCGGCCTCATCACTCCGATAGAGAACAGGGAAGGCTGTTCCACCCCCGCATGCCACGCGCATGCCCCGGAACAGACCGTGCTCGGTGTGCTCGACGTGCAGATGTCCCTGGAATCGACGGATGCGCACGTGGCCTCGATGCAGAACGTCGCGCTGCTCGCTTCCCTCGCCACCTTCCTTCTTCTGACCGGCGCCACGGCCCTGCTGATCTACTTCTTCGTGCACAAACCGGTGAAGGCGCTCATCGGCGGAACCAGTGCGCTCGCGGCAGGGGACCTGGATCACACCATCACGCTCGACCGGAAAGACGAGCTCGGACAGCTGGTCAAAGCCTTCAACAGCATGGGAGACGAGCTGCAGCGGGCCAAATCGTCGCTCGTGGAGTGGTCGAACACGCTCGAGGACAAGGTCGCCGATAAAACCCAGCAGCTCAACCAGGTGCAGGCGCAAATCCTGCACATGGAGAAAATGGCCTCGCTCGGAAAGCTGAGCTCCATCATCGCCCATGAGCTCAATAATCCCCTGGCCGGAATCCTTACGTACGCCAGGCTCATCGAAAAGCGGCTCGGGAAAGGGGAAACCACACCGGAGCAGTGCACGAAAATGGAGAAGGAAGTCAACCTGATCGCCGATGAGGCGAAGCGCTGCGGAGATATCGTGAAGAACCTCCTGTTTTTCGCGCGCGGCAAAGAGGGAGAATACCGCCAGGCAGATCTCAACGAGGGGATCGACAAATCGATCAAGCTCGTGCAGCACAAAATCAATCTTTATGAAATCAACCTGCAGGTACAGCTCCCGCAGGAAGCGCTCCTCGCGACCTGCGATCAGAACCAGGTGCAGCAGGCAGTGCTCGCCGTCATCATCAACGCCATCGAAGCCATGCCCGACGGGGGACGCCTGCGCATCAGCCTGGCGCGTGACGACGGCAACGCCGTCATCGGCATCGCGGACAGCGGCATCGGCATCGACCGCGAAAACCAGCAGCGCATTTTTGAGCCGTTCTTCACCACGAAGGAGGAAGGCCACGGCACCGGACTCGGCCTCTCCATCGCCTACGGCATCATCCAGAGCCATGAAGGCAGCATTCGCGTCGAGAGCAGTCCCGGAAAAGGAACCGCGTTCACCATTATTCTCCCCATTCACGGTCCGGTCCACAAGAAACAGGAGCAGGTATGACCGCTTTCGATCCCTCTGAAATCACGATCATGGTCGTGGATGACGAGCTGAGCGTCCGGCAGTCGCTCGAGGCGTGGTTCCAGGACGACGGCTACACCATGGTGACGGCGGAGAACGCCGCGGAAGCACTCAGCCGCATGCAGGAGCAGCGCATTGACATCATCCTGCTCGACATCAAGATGCCGGGCATGGACGGACTTGCCCTTCAGGATCGCATTCGGGAATTCAACACCGATGTCATCATCATCATCATCACCGCGTTCGCGACCGTCGATACGGCGGTGCGCGCACTGAAAGCCGGGGCTTTCGACTACACCACGAAACCGGTGGATCCCGATGAGCTCTCCCTGCTCGTGCGCAACGCGGTGGATCGCATCCGCCTGCAGCGGGAAAACATCGCGCTGCGTGAAAGCATCGACCACCTGCAGTACGTCGACGACATCATCGGTGAATCCGCGCAGATGCAGAAAGTCTTCGAACTCGTCAAAACCGTCGCACCCACGGATTCCACCGTTCTCATCCTCGGGGAAAGCGGGACGGGAAAGGAGCTTATCGCGCGTGCCATTCACATGAACAGCACGCGAAAGTACTTTCCCATCATACCCGTCAACTGCGGCGCCATCCCGGAAAGCCTGATGGAAAGCGAGCTGTTCGGTCATGAGAAAGGCGCCTTCACCGGGGCACAATACCGGAGGAAGGGAAAACTGGAAATGGCCCGCGGGGGATCCCTCTTTCTCGACGAAATAGGCACACTCGGACTCAAATCCCAGGTCGACCTCCTGCGCGTGCTGGAAGATCGCGAGTTTCACCGCGTCGGTGGCGAGCGCAGCGTCAAAGCCGACTTCAGGCTCATCTGTGCGACAAACGTCAACCTTTCCGATGCCGTGCAGCGCGGTGAGTTCCGCGAGGACCTGTACTACCGCATCAATGTCTTCACAATCGTCCTCCCCTCACTGCGTGAACGCCAGGCCGATATCCCGCTGCTGGCAAATCATTTCCTCGACAAACATCGCAAGGCCATGAACAAGAACGTGGAGGCGATCAGTCCCGAGGCGATGAACCTGTTGAAATCCTACGACTGGCCCGGCAATGTCCGCGAGCTGGTCAATGCCATTGAACGCGCCGTGGTCATAAACAAAAGCGGCACCATCACGCCCGACGACCTCCCCATGCAGATGGCGTCGCGGCCGAAGGAAGCGCATGGCGAACAGACACTCGCGGACGTCGAACGACGGCACATCGAAGTCATGCTCGAGGAGAACGACTGGAATATTTCCCGCACCGCAGACAAACTGCATATCGACCGGGTGACACTGTACAACAAGATCGAAAAATACGGCCTGAAGCGTCCGTGACGGGGATTGATGCATGCATTCGGTTCGCATTATAACTCTCGGGTCGCATCCCCGTGACGTCTCGCTCGATCTGCTCGCCCGCGGCATACGGGATATCCTGTCGCTGGATAGCGTGATCGAGCCCATACCGCTCGACATCGACGCCGCGCTCGATCCTTCCCGGAAACAGTATCATTCCACCGAGCTCCTCGCCAGCCTCGTAGAACTCGAATCCAGCGGGGAACACCGCGTGCTGGGCATCACGCCGTACGACCTGTTCATCCCTGTGCTGACCTTCGTCTTCGGACAGGCGCAGCTCAACAACAGGGCCGCACTCTTCTCAACCTTCCGCCTGCACAACGAGTTCTACGGACTGCCACACTCCCCCGCCCGACTCGAGGAACGCTGCCTGAAAGAGGGACTGCATGAACTCGGCCACACCTTCGGACTCCGCCACTGCATGGAACTGCCGTGCGTGATGAACTCTTCGACCTATGTCGAAGATATCGACCTGAAACCTGCGGATTTCTGTTTGCATTGCCGCGAACATCTCCGCAGCGTATGTTGATCGCGTAAGGTCGGCACGGGAGCACGCCGACACGAAACCAACATACAAGGGGGAGCAATCACCATGCGAGGGATCACTCTGTCATGCTGCATCATCATGCTGCTGTCCGGCCATACGGCACGGGCACAGCACTGGCATTACGATTTCGGCACCGCGATCGACAGCTGCACACAGGGCGTAAGCACTGTGCTGCTGCCCGCACCGCCCGCGGGAAACGCGCGCGTGCGCATCGGCTCACAGGGCGGCGGCGCATATCTGCGCCAGCCCGCGTCACGCGCGCTCGGCAGCGGCAGCGAATTTCACCTGCGCGCGCCCGCGGGAGGGTCGCTGAATAAACTGCAGGTTTACGATCACGCCGCAGGCAGCGGCTTCAGCCTGCGCTGCAGCATGCGCATCAGCGGTGCACCGGGACAGGCGTACCTGTTCACCGGCAACGGCAGCTGCTTCAGCGACAACGGAGGCTTTTCCTCGAGCGAGGTGTTCGCGGGACTGCGCTGGACGGTCGACAGCAGCGGCAGCATCCTGTGCGCGGCACGACTGCCGTCGGGCTGGACAGTGCTGCCGGCCGCATCGGTCACGAACGACAGCACCTTCCTTCTCGAGCTGTACTGCAACAACGCCGCAGTTCCTCGCAGCTACCGGCACGACAGCGCGCAGACCGTGGGTGCGTATCGCAGCGACGTCTGGATCGACGGCCTTCGCGTCGGCGATGAACTTCCCGCGACCGGACTGCCGGATTCGCTGCTCATCGATTCCTTCATGTGGTACGGCGCGCAAAGTCCGGGCAATGCGCTGACCGTGGCGCTCGATGATGTCCGCTACCTGAATGCCATCGCGGCGAATCCCCTGCCCGTGGAACTCGAGCACTTTCGTGTGCGCCCGTCACATGACGGTGTCGTGCTCACCTGGCGCACCGCGACGGAATACAACAGCTACGGCTTCGTGATCGAACGCCGCACCGCAGCGGACGGCCCGTGGCGCAGATGCGGCTTTGTCCCGGCCGCAGGATGCAGTGCGCACCCCCGCAGCTACATGTGGACGGACCGGGACGTGCACGCGGCTGCCCAGTACCGCTATCGGCTCCTCCAGCAGGACAGAGACGGAAGCTGCTGCCTTTCGCCGGAACGCGAAGTGACAATGCCGGGGGCTCGCGAACATCAGCTCTCCGTGCGTTTCTGGCCGCAGCCCGCCCGAGATGTCCTGCAGCTCTCGCTGCATCTTCAGCGTCCCGGAACTCCTGTCCTTCGCATTCACACGCTTTCAGGGGAGATCGTGACAGAACGTCCGGTCAGGCGCCTCCTCCCCGCCGGTCGGCACGTTCTGTCACTCCCCTGCAGCACATGGCCTCGCGGACTCCTTCTCTGCGTCGTCATCCTGGATGAACACCGCTGCACGGAGTTGGTCTTCCTGCAATAAAACACCCGTACGACAGCATTTCTCCATTGTGCTCATTGATGACACGCGATTTTCCTTGACTTCCGCCACGGCGTGTCGTATTATTGTCCGTACAGTTTAACTATTTTGTTAAACCTTTGAGTTAATAATGCGAGAACAGGAATACACCGAGAGCGAAGAGAAAATCTTTCTCGCGGCCCTCGATGTTTTCAGCCGGGAAGGAAAAAACGGTGCGCGCATGCAGGAGATCGCCGATCGCGCGGGATTGAACAAGGCGCTCATCCATTACTACTTCCGGAGCAAGGAGCGGCTGTACGAGGAAGTGTTCAGCTTCGTCATGCGCCGTTACCTGCTGAGCCTCGCGGCCTCGCTGAAGGACAATACGTCCTTCGAGGAATTGCTGAGGGAGTTCGTCACGCGCTTTCTCGACCTGCTGAACGAACACCCCACCCTGCCGCTGTTCATTCTCCGGGAGCTCTCGGAAGGTGCCGCTGTCATGGAAGAAAAGATTCGGCAGATCATTGTTCCGAGCGGCGCGGGACTCCCGGCTGTCTTCACCGAAGCGTACAGGGCGGCAGCCGCCTCCGGGGAGATACGCGACCTCGGGGCATCGCAGACACTGATCACCATCATGGGGGCATGCATATACTTCTTCGCCGGTTACCCGGTGCTCGCGGCCCTCATGCCGGACATCGCCTCTGATCGCGATGCATCCCTGCAGGAGCGGAAACAGCACATATATGATCTCGTCATGTACGGACTCAAACCCAGACTGGAGTCAGAATCATGAAATGGCTTATCCTTCCCATTCTCGCTCTGCTGTCGGCCGCAACTGTTTCCGCGCAGACGCCGCTGAGCCTCGCGGAGGCCCAGCGCCTGGCCATGGAACGTTACCAGGACGTGCGCCGCGCGGAACTGTCCGTCCTCCGTGCGGAACATGGCGTGGATGCTGCGCGCGCACGGCGGCTCCCGCGTCTCGACGCTTCCGCCGGCTACACCCACGTGAGCGAAACCGCACAGATAGACCTTGCGATACCCGGCTTTCCCGCACGCAGCATCAGCTTCGGCGACGGGAACATCTGGGAGACGGCGCTCACTGCCAGCGTCCCGCTTTTCACGGGATTCCGTCTCGACGCAATGCAGAATATCGCACAGACGCAGATCGCGATCGCACGGGAAGCGCTCAGCGGCACGCGAACGGCGCTGCGTCATCGCGTCACCGTGGCATACCGCCAGGCACAGCTTGCGCAACGGAGCATCCGCATCTACGACGAGCAGCTGCAGTGGCTCAGCGCACAGCTGAACACGATACAGCAGCTGCATGCACAGGGACAGGCCATTCCCTACGACACGCTGCAGCTGTCCACACGCATCACTGCGCTTCGCGTCGAGAAGGCTGCCGCCGGGAGCGCGGAGCGCAATGCGCTGCTGATGCTCGCCGCGTACATCGTCCGGCCCGCTTCATCTCTGCGCATCAGCGAAGACGTGCGCGTCGATGAAACGCTGCTCGCACGTTACCGCGCCGGGACACTTGCGGAGGACGCATTTTCCCGTCGGACGGACCTTCGCATGCTCGAACATCGGGAGACTCTCATCGGGGAGCGCATCCGCGCTGAGAAAGCAGACTATCTCCCGTCGGTGCACGCATTCGCGTCGTATCGCTATGGGCGTCCGGGGGTGGACCAGATCAGCAACGAGTGGATGGACTATTACACGGCCGGGGTAAACCTGCAGTGGAACCTCTGGTCGTGGAGCGGTGACAGAAGCGAGGTTGAACAGCAGCGTATCACGCTCGAAGAGACCGCGCAGGAGAAATCCCTGCTGCGCAGCGAAATTCAAACCGCGATTGAACGCATCGTCAATGAAATCGACGTGCTGCAGCGCACACGCCTCCTGCTCGACGAACAGGTGCGTCAGCAGTCGGTCAAACAGCAGCTTGTGCAGGCCCGCTTCGTGCAGGGACTCGCCACCGCCACCGAAGTGGTCGATGCGGAAACCGCACTCACGACAGCACGCATACAGCGCGAGCAGAGTGAAATCCGTTACGCGATCAAACTCACGGAACTTGCCGCCGAAACCGGATGGACTGAATAAGGAGCCACACGAATGAACGCGCACAGCAGAATGAATCCCATACGCACAGCACTTGCCATCACCTTCCTTCTCTCGGTCAGCGTTCTGACCTCCTGTGGCAACGGCGAAGAAGAGTCCGCACTCTATACCGGCATCGTCGATGCCAACACGGTGCGGGTCAGTGCGGAGACCGCGGGGCGCATCGTGCACATCGCAGCGGATGAAGGAAGCGAAGTCGCGCAGGGCGACGTCATCCTGCGCATGGAAACCGAGCGTCTCGACTATCAGCTCGCGCAGACCGATGCCCAGCGTGCCGAGCTTCGACACCAGATTGCAGCCGCCGACGCGCGCCTTCGCGCCGCCCGCGTGCAACATGACAATCTGGCGACGCGACTCGAGCGCTTTCGCGCGCTGCTCGCGCAGGACGCCGTCACCCGGCAGGCCGTCGATGATCTTGAAGCGCAGTTCGACGCGGCCAGGGCCGAGATCGCTGCGGCGGAGGCCGCCCGCGCCGCCCTTGAAAGCAAAACCGCCCAGGTCGGCGCCGGGGAAAACATCGTGCGCAAGCAGCTGCGTGACGCGGAAGTCACCGCGCCGCTCGACGGACGCGTGCTCGTGCGCTACGTCGACACCGGGGAACTGCTCGGCGTCGGCATGCCGGTCTGCGAAATCGCGAACCTCGACGAAGTATGGACGAAAATCTATGTGCCCGAGCCCCGGCTGTCTTCCATCACCCTCGGCCAGCGTGTCCGTGTCCGCGTCGACGGCAGCGACGAAGAACGCGAAGGCC
>CAJXSA010000017.1 GCA_913060595.1 uncultured Ignavibacteria bacterium | reverse complement strand
CCCGCCGATACGCTCGCGCTCGGCACCACGGAATCGACCTACTCCCCGCATCTCGGTGACACCGTCACCGTCGAGGGTGTGGTCTACGCCGCCCCGCGCATCTCCCAGGGAGGTCCTCCCACCTTCGCACTCGGCAACGCCTTCACCATGTACATCATGGATCCCAACGGGGGCGCCTGGAGCGGACTCAACGTGCGCGCATCCGATTCCCTCGCGGCGGACGCCATCCTCTTCACCGTCGCGGACACGGGCTTCGTGGTCCGCGTGACCGGCGTCATCACCCAGTACTATTCGACCACGCAGTTCGAGGTGGGCATCGGCAACGACTGGAATGCCGACGTTTCCCTTGAGATCATCGACGATCTGGGCAAGCGTCCGGATCCGACGACCATCACCCTCGCCGACCTGGTCGACGGCGGTCCGCAGGACGGACTTCCCATGGGACAGCAGTGGGAAGGCGTGTACGTCCTGATCGAGGACGTGAAAGTCGGCAGCGTCAACCAGAATACGTCCACCGGGCGCTACACATGGACACTGATCGACGGTGACGGCAACAGCATCGGCGTGTACGATCAGAGCGTGTATTTCCGCGGCGGGTCGCAGGGTGCCGATCCGAGCTGGTCACCCCCCGCACCGGGAACGAGCATCAGCGCCATCCGCGGCGTGATCACCAGTTCCAGCCAGGGCGTGGTCATTGCTCCGCTGTACCCGGGCGACCTGGCGCTCGGCAGCTTCCCGCCGGTCGTAACCGACCTCGCACGCGATCTTACGATTCCGACCTCTTCGGACGCGGTGGAAGTGACCTGCCAGGTCGAAGACAGCAACGCCGGCGGATCCATCACCGACGTCACGCTTGTCTACGGCCGCTATGAGAACGACAGCAACGTCGAAGTCGATCGCATCACCATGACCTACGACGGCACGTCGATGACGGCGACCGGGCAGATTCCCGCGCAGAGCGACGGCGACATCGTCTGGTACTATATCGAAGCCACCGACAACGACAATGAAACCGTTGTCTTCCCCGGCGACATCATTAACGGACGACCGTTCTACACGGTGCGTGACGGCGTGCTCCGCATCCGTGACATCCAGTACACCCCGTACGCCAACGGCAACTCCGGCGCCATAGGCGGCGAAGTCACCGTGCGCGGCACCGTCGTGGGCGGCGCCGACGATCTCGGCATGGTCTTCATCCAGGACGACACCGCTCCGTGGAGCGGCGTGATGGTGCGCGGCGACGAAAGCGTGCGCAACCTCGTGACCGGCCAGGACGTGACCATCACCGGAACCGTCGAAGAGCGCTTCAACGTCACCTCCGTCAGTGATGCATCGCTGACCACCGATCACGGCACCGCAGAACTGCCCGCCCCCATTCTCCTCGAAACCGGCATCTTCGAATCCGACGTCGTCACGGACGGTGACGCAGACGCCGAGCAGTGGGAAGGCATGCTCACCGTGTTCGAAAACCTGGACGTCACCAGCGACAACGCGGACGATCCGGCAGGAAACTACGGTGAAATCCTCGTCAATGACGGCACGGGCGACATGCGCGTGGACGACATCGGCGTGTGGAGCGACACCTACACCAACGATCCCACCGAGACCGGCAAAACCTATCTCGGCCCGGGCAAAACCATTGACGCCCTCACCGGCATTTCCTATTTCTCCTTCGGCAACTACAAGCTCGAGCCCCGCGGCGAAGATGACGTCGAAGGCGTGGGCGTCGCCGAGAATCCCCCGGTGATCACAGACCTCGAACGCGATATCGCGATCCCGACCTCTTCCGACGCCGTGGAAGTCACCTGCATGGTGGAAGACAGCAACGAAGACGGCAGCATCGTCAAGGTCGAAGTCGTGTACGGCACCGACATGACCGAAGCGGGCCGCGTCGAGCTGACGTATGACGAGACCAGCATGACCGCCACCGGCAGCATTCCCGCAATGACCGACGGCGACGTTGTGTGGTATTACATCGAAGCCACCGACAACGATGCGGAAACCGCGACGTATCCGGAAGACCTGACCGGCTCCCGCCCGTTCTTCATCGTGCGTGACGGCGAAGTCCGCATCTGGGACATCCGTTACACCCCGTACGCGGACGGTGTGCCGGGCTGCACCGGCTTCAAGGACATCACCACGCGCGGCGTGCTCGTTGCAGGCCCGAACATCGGGAATTACTTCCTGCAGGGAGCCGAGGACAGCTGGAGCGGCATTCAGATTTACGCCAGCAACATCAAGGACCAGGGCCTGGCGCTCGGTGACGACATCACCGTGACCGGCAAGGTCGGCGTGCGCTACGGCGTCGTGCAGCTCAGCGACGTCACCGTCGACGAGAACCACGGCAACGTGGCACTTCCGGATCCCGTCATGCTGCAGACCGGTACCTTCGAAACCGGCGCGGTCGATGACGGCGACATGGATGCCGAACCGTACGAGGGCATGCTCGTGGCCTTTGAAAACCTGACCGTCACTTCCGACAACGCTGACGGCCCCGACAACAACTACGGCGAGTTCCTGGTCGATGACGGCAGCGGCGACATGCGCGTCGACGATCTCGGCACCTGGGATGACGTCTACACGACGGATTCCACCGACACCGGCATGATCTACCTCAAGCCCGGAACCTTCATCACGAAGCTGACCGGCCTGATGTACTTCGCCTTCAGCAACTGGAAACTCGAGCCGCGCAGCGAAGACGACTTCGTCGACGTCGTGACATCCGTGGAGTATCTCCCGACGATGCCGCAGGCGATCACGCTGCACAGCAACTATCCCAATCCCTTCCGCGCTGAAGCCGGAACGACCTTCCGCTTCGACATTCCGTCTGCCGCACAGGCACAGCTCAGCGTCTACGATCTCTCTGGACGCCTGGTCGCCCGCGTGCTCGACGGAAGTCTCGATGCAGGCACATACACCGTCCGTTTCGCAAAGCAGAACATGCCCGCCGGCATGTACCTGTACCGCCTGACGGTCGACGGTATCAGCCGCACCGAGCGGATGATTGTCACACGCTAATCCCAACAGGGCAGGCGGGGCAACCCGCCTGCCCTTCATTTTATATGATGCGACTGCTTATTCCCGCTGCAATACTCACCGTGCTCGTAACGGCGAACGCGTGCTGTCCCTGTGACAGGACGCGCGAAGCACCAACGGACAACTATCCGCCGACGGAGATTTCCTTCGAGACCGGCGGCGGTTTCAGCGGCTATGTATCCGGTACGTCGATCACGGAGAGCGGACTTGTCCTCACCTGGCACGGACGTCCGGGCATGCGGGAAAACCTCGACACGCTCGCGCACATGGATTCGCAGCAGCACGCCACGCTGCTCGCGGACATCTATGCACTCGATCCAGGCAGCATCAGGCATCAGGAGAGCGGGAACATGACAACCGCCCTGACCATCATCTCGGGTGATGAACAGTGGTTCTGGTCCTGGCCCGGTGTCCGCAACGACGTTGAAGCCGTTCCGGAGGCACTGCGCCCCCTGCGAAATCTGATCGTCGATGCGATCACGAAAATACAGCCCGCACAATAGTAATTCAGTCCGCCTCCCCGACCGGAAAGGAGTCCACATCATGCGTCATCCCCTGCCTCGTTTTCTTTCCGCATTGTTCGTCTTCATCCTGCTCCTGCCCTCGCAGGCCCATGCACAGCAGTCGAAGGAAGCGGTCATCGGTGCGCACGCCGGTATCGGCAGCGTCCGCATGGAACAGCTGCGCGCCGTGGGTGCGCGCCTGCAGGCCTGGGAGCAATCCAACGCCGTGCTGCGACGCTACCCGGAGCTGTGGAACGTTCGCGGACTCGATATCGAACAGATTCATGCCTATGACCGCGCGTTTCGCCGGACACCCGGACTGCAGATCAGCTGGGACGATACCTATGGAATTCCGCTCGCGATGCGCGGCGAACCACTGCAGCGCTCGCGCAGCACCTTCGCGTCCGACGGCAGCATGCATGACCGCACCGCGCAGGCCTTCCTGGCCTCCTTCTCCGATCTTCTCCGGCTCCGCGGCGAGGACGACCGCTTTCATCTGCAGTCCTCGCAGCGCGATGAGCGCGGCCGCACGCATCTGCGCTACGCGCAGCAGCGCCGGGGCATACCCGTCTGGGGCGGAGAAATTGTCTGCGGCATCACACCGGCCGGCGACCTCGATTATTTCTCCGGCCGCTACCACCCTTCATCGGTGCCGGTGACCGGCAGCTTTCAGCTTCCCGCAGAAGATGCGCTCTCCTACGCACGCAGCTGGCTGACGGCGCGCGGCGTACGTTTCGAAGCGCCTGCGCAGCACGCCGCGCCTTTTCTCATCGAGCAGCAGTCGGCCGCCCGCTGCTACCTCGCATCGGACGGCGTGCTCCTCCCCGCGTACACCATCGAGCTGCGACCGAATCTGCTCGACCGCTGGCGCATCTTTGTCCACGCCGAAAGCGGCGAGGTGATCCGCGGCTACAACAGCACATGCGCGGACGGACCGGAGCAGGCGACAGCAACCGATCTTTCCGGCAGCAGCGTCACCATCAACACCTACCTGCATCAGGGCAGCTACTACATGATCGACGCCTCGCGAGCGATGTACGATCCCGCAGGGTCGGTGTTCCCGAACAATCCCGCCGGTGCCATCGTCACGCTCGATGCGAACAACACCGACCTGGTCAACGTCACACATGTGCGGTCCGGAAACAATACCTGGAACGATCCGGCGTCGGTCTCGGCACACGCACATGTCGGACAGGTGTACGAGTATTACCGCGACACGCACGGACGCAGCGCGATCGACGGGAAGGGCGGTTCGATCTACGCCATCGTCAACGTCACACAGGGCGGCAGCGCGATGGAGAACGCCTACTGGAACGGTCAGTTCATGGCGTTCGGGAACGGCGGCAGCGTCTTCGATCCGCTCGCCGGCGCGCTGGACATCACGGCGCATGAGATGACGCATGGCGTCACCGAACACACCGCGAACCTCGAGTATCTCAACCAGTCCGGTGCGCTCAACGAAGCGTACAGCGACATCTTCGCCGCCATGGTCGACCGCGACGACTGGCTGATCGGCGAGGATGTCACGCGCACCAGCAACGACTTTCCGTCCGGCGCACTCCGGGACATGCAGGATCCGCACAACGGCGGCAGCAACGGCTCACCCGCCTGGCAGCCGAAGCACATGGACGAGTTCGTCAATCTCCCGGAAACCGTCGACAACGGCGGTGTGCACATCAACAGCGGCATTGTCAATCATGCGGCATACCTGCTGAGCGAGGACATCGGACGCGACAAGGCCGAACGGATTTTCTACGACGCACTCAGCACCAAGCTGACCCGGCAGTCGAAGTTCATCGATTTTCGCCTCGCCATCATCCGCTCCGCCACGGAGCTGTATGGCGCAGCGGAAGCCGCGTCCTGCGGCAGCGCCTGCGACCAGGTCGGCATACTCGACGGCAATCCCACCGGGGATCCATCCGATTATCCTCCCGTCGACGGCGCAGACCGCATGCTCTTCGTGAACACCGACCCCTTCCTCCCCGCCCCGCTGTGGATTGTCACGCCGCCGGGAGGACAGAATGACTTCTCCTCCGTCTCCTTCACCGAGCTGTGGAGTCGTCCGAGCGTTTCCGATGACGGCAGCGTGGCGGTGTTCGTGGATACGGAATTCAACATCAGGGCCATCGCGCTCGACGGTCCGCCCAACGAACAGGTCATCGACAATTCGGAAGTGTGGAACAGCATCGCGATCAGCAAGAACCAGGACCTGCTTGCCGTGACAACGACGCTGCGCAACGCGGAGGTGTACATCCTCGACATCTCCGGCGCCACACCCGTCGCCCGCGCGTTCGAAATCTACACGCCGAACTACACCGGAGAGAATCTCCCCAACACAGCGGTGTTCGCGGATGCACTCGATTTCAGTCTCGACAACACCACCCTGCTCTTCGACACGTACAATGAAATCGAGATCAGCGGCAGCCGCCTCGGATTCTGGGACATCAACCTGATGAATGTCTGGGACCCGTCTGCGAACATGTTCGGCACGGGAAAAATCGAACGCGTGTTCCCGCAGGATCCTGACGCCAACATCGGGAATCCGATGTACGCACGCACGCGTCCGACGGTCATCACCTTCGACGCACAGTTCGCAGATGACGCCACCGCCTATGCCATGACCATGGACCTGCTGAAAGGTGATCCCGTCATCGCGGGTGAGACCACGTTCGGAGAGAACGGATTTCCGTCGTTCAACGGGGACGACAGCATCCTCTCCTTCGTCCGCATCGCGCAGAACATGAACGTGATATTCAATGTCCCGCTCGGTCCTGACAACATGACGCCTGCCGGCGACCCGCAGGCCTTCGTCATCGCCGGAACCGCACCGGTGTGGTTCCGCACGGGCAGCCGTCCCGTCGCCGTGCGTCCTCCGGCTCCTCCGCTGGCAATGCGCGCCGAACTCGCAGCGAACTACCCCAACCCGTTCAATCCTTCGACGACGATCCCGTACCGGCTCCGGCAGGAAGGACATGTGCGCCTGAGCGTCCATGACGCGCTCGGTCGCGAGGTGCGCCTTCTCGTGCGCGGAAGCATGCCCGCCGGTGCGCATGCCGCGGTCTGGGACGGAAGCGCTGACAATGGGCGCAGTCTGCCCTCCGGCACATATTTCTCCCGGCTGACCGTCGACGGTCAGACATTGACAAAACAGATGCTGTATCTCAAATAAATGCGATCCATGCGCCTACGATACCTTCTTATCAGCCTGCTGCTGCTCGGTGGCTGCAGTGAAACGCCGAACGAACCGGTGGACAACCTTCCCCCGGAGACATACCTCTCCCTGCAGCCCGACGGCGAGCTGCGCACCACAACCAGCCGCCAGCATATACACTGGTGGGGTGACGACCCCGACGGATTCGTCGCGGGGTATTTCATCAGTTTCGACAGCAATACCTGGTCGTTCACCACAAAGAATGACAGCGTGTTCGCGCTGTCCCTCTCCGGCAGTGACACGACATACGCCTTTTTCGTCCGCGCCGTCGATGACCAGGGCAACGGCGCGTACGACGCCGACGGCCCCTACGGTGCGGAGCCCTTCACCGACGAAAACGGCAACGGCGTGTGGGACGCGGGAGAAGCGTACATCGACCTCGGTGCCGTCGATCCCACGCCGGCAGATCTTCGCTACCCGATCGAGAATTCTCCCCCTGTGGTCGAATTCACGCAGGGATCCGACGTGCCCGACACGACCTTCACGGTCGCGACGTTCTCCTGGTACGGCACCGACCTCGACGGCGACGAGACCATACAGAACTACATGTATGCGCTCAACGACACGCTCGACCCCGCCTCCTGGAAGGCGCTGCCACGCAGCACGACTTTCATCACGCTGTTCGAGGACGACGGCCTGGTCGAGGGCGACAACATCTTCTACCTCAAGGCGGTGGACATCGCCGGCGCACAGAGCCGCATCATCCGCATGCCGGATACGTCGCGGAGCTGGTACGTACGCAAACCGCGCACCGAACTGCTCATCGTCGACGATTACGGCCCGGCCGACGCATCGGCGGGATTTTACCGCAGCCTCACGGACACGCTGTTCGGTGGCCGTTTCCGCGGCGCGGATGTGTTCGACATCAAAACCGGGGCGTCATCCACGGCGCGCGGAAAGTACCTTCCGCCCTACATCAATCCCACGTTCATCGAGACGCTCAAGCTCTTTCGCTATGTCATCTGGTACGGGGACAACACCCCGACACTGGACGTGGCACAGCTGGCACTGCCCGACTACCAGGCATCCGGCGGACACATCCTCTTCACGGCAGCCTTCCCCGAAAGCGCAATCGATCCCCGGGGAGGCATCACCGACTTCGCGCCCATCGACAGCCTGAGCCCGCAATCCATCCGCTTCGTTCCCGCGGGCACACGTGCGCTGCCGGACGCGGAGAGTCCCGGATACCCGGAGCTCGTGCGTGACAATGAGGGCGTGCCCGTCGCCTTCGTGCGCAACCTGTTCCGCAAGATCAACGCACGGAATTTCTACCGCTTCGAGGAAAGCGCACGCTGGGAGGGCGAACCGGTCGTCGCAGTGCGCAGCGGCGACAGCCGCTTCATGCTCTTCGGCATTCCCCTGCACCGCTTCGACGCTGAAGGCAGCGTCGGCGAACTGATTTACCTGATTTTCCGCAACGAATTCGGCCTGCAGTAAATGATGACGAGAATAATCGCACTGCTGTTCCTTCTCACGCTCCCCGCGCTGAGCCTTCATGCCCAGAAGGCGACGATCAGCGGCAAGATCACCGATGCGCGCACCGGGGAGGAATTGATCGGCGTCAACGTGCTGGTCAAGGGAACCTATTACGGCGCGGCGTCCGGCATGGACGGCAGCTACACCATACGGGATGTGAATCCGGGTGAGTACACCCTTGTCATCTCCCTTATCGGGTACAAGAAAATTCAGAAAACCGGTGTCGATGTGGCGGCGGGACAGAATCTGAAACTCGATTTCGAGATGGAAGAAACCATCCTCACGATGGACGAAGCCGTTGTGATCATCGGGCAGAAACCGCTCATGGATATCGAGGAAACGGCGAGTTCCCGCACCGTGACCGCGGAGGACATCGAAGTAGCCGTCATCGAGAACGTGACCGACGTGGTGGCCCAGCAGACCGGCGTGGTCAAATCCGACGAGGGCATTCACATCCGCGGCGGACGCGCCTATGAGAACGCGTTCCTGCTCGACGGGATTTCCGTGCAGGATCCGCTCGCCGGCACCGGTTTCGGACTGCAGCTCAGCGCCGCGTCCATTCAGGAGCTCGAGGTGATCACCGGCGGATTCAATGCCGAGTACGGACAGGCGACCTCCGGTGTGGTGAACGTCACGACCAAGGAAGCGACGGAGCGATACACGCTGTACCTCGCGCACAAGCGGGATGACCTCGGGTTCAACAGTGACAGCCGCTCGAACTGGAATACCGACATCACCGAAGCTTCGCTCGGCGGACCGGAACCGCTGACCTCCTTCCTCCTGCCCGCCATCGGCATCGATCTGCCGGGAACGATCTCCTTCTTCGGGAACATGTACGCCGGATTCTCGGACAACTTCACGCGGCTTACACCGATCATTCGCGACGCGCAGCCCACCGGCGACTACCGCGAAATCAAGGCGCAGCAGCTCTATTCGAGCACCTTCGGCGGCACGCGCTTCGCGCCGCGGCAGGACAACAACTGGTTCTGGCTCGGGAAAATGACCTGGGCGTTCTCCCCCACCATGAAACTTCGGTACTCGTACAATCAGTCCGTGAGCATCAACCAGAACTCACAGTCGCTGCAGACCAATCTCGAATACGTCGAACCCAGTCCGGGCTACCAGTACGAATTCCAGAACATCCTTGACGGTGCGAACACGTACACGCACAACACCATATTCCACACACTCAGCTGGACGCACACGATCAGCAGCAAATCCTTCTACGAACTCAAGCTCAGCCGTTTCTACACCAATCTCCGCGCCGATGCAAACGGGAAGGACTGGACCGAATACGAAGAGCCGAAGGACCTGATCACCTTTCCCGTGGAGTATTACAATCTCGGGACAGACTTCGTCGGCGTCATCCCCGGCGACGGTTTCTGGGATACCGGAAATGGCTTCACATGGCACGACCATCACGTGGTCAACTACACCTTCAAGGCGGACTTCACGAGCAATCTCTCCGAACGCAGCAAGTTCAAGGCCGGCCTGGACGTGACCTGGGGTGAGATGCAGGTGGTCGATATCTACAAGCCGTGGCTCGGAGAACTCGGCCTGAACAACGACATCTACACGGTGCATCCGGCGTACGGCGCGATGTATGCCCAGGACAACGTGAATTTCAGCGGCATGATACTCAACTTCGGTCTTCGACTGGACTGGTGGATGCCCGGCAAATTCGTCGACGATGCCGTGAATAATCCTGAGGTGATCACCATCCCCGATGATGTCCGTCAGTCGTACCTGGACAACACCTTCGGACTGTTCGACCGGCGTTTCAAGGCACGGCTCAGTCCGCGTCTCGGCATCTCGCACCCCATCTCTGACAACCAGACGCTGTTTTTCTCATACGGCCATTTCACCAAGCGTCCCCGGCCCCAGTTCGTGTACGCCAAGCTCAATCCGGTCAGCGCGAAATCCACCTTCCAGAAATTCGGCAACCCTGACCTCGACCCGGAAACCACCGTGGCGTACGAACTCGGACTGCGCAACCAGTTTACCGAAGACGACGTGCTCACGCTCACCGCATATTACAAGGACATCTTCGACTACGTGAGCACCAAGTCCGCGAAGATTCCCAGCTCACGCTTCTCCGGCGGGTCTTTCATCACGTACATCAACCAGGATTACGCGCGGACGCGCGGGGTCGAGGTCGAGTACAAGAAGCGCATCGGCCGCTGGTTCCGTGGCAGCGCCAGCTTCTCCTACAGCATTGCCACCGGGAAAAGCTCCTCACCGGATGAGGGCGCGCTGGTGCAGCGCGGAGATCTCGAGGAATCCATCAAGGAAAATTACCTGATCTGGGACCGTCCTCTTCAGGCGTCGCTGAGCGCGAGCTTCTACGTGCCGCGGGGCAACGATCCGCTCGGCATCGGACTGCTCGAAGACCTGAACCTGTACTTCCGCGCCTTCTTCCAGTCGGGCAAGCGTTACACCCCGATGCTGCTGCTGGGCAGCGATCCGAACACAGGACGTCCGGTCTACGAAAGGGATCGCGACGATCTGTACGGAAACATCGGGGAGAACTGGTTCTACCTCGACATCAACATCGAGAAACACATCATGCTGGCCGGCGTTGACCTCGGAATTCTCATCGAGATCACCAACGTGCTCGGCAATGAAAACTCCACCATCATCAACCCGGTCACCGGCCGGGCATATGAATACGGCGATCCCACGCCGGGCGGGTACAACGATCCGCTGTACCCCGACCTGCAGGCGCCGCTGAACCCGTATCCCTACAATCCCGCGCGGTATCTCGCTCCGCGCAATATTCGCGCAGGAATCTCCATCAAGCTATGACAGGCAAAACACATACCCCGCTGCGGCCGTTCGCGGCCGTCGCCCTGCTCGTACTGACGCTGACCGCAGTCCCGGCGCAGGCACAGCTCATTCCCCTGCTCGGGGGCCAGCGTGCCGGCATTTCCTCCCTTCAGTTTCTCAAGATCGGCACCGGGGCCCGGGCAGTCGGCATGGCCGAATCGTTCATCGCCGTCGCTGACGACGCATCCGCGCTGCATTACAATCCCGCCGGAATGGTGCAGTGCGACGGACACGAACTGATGTTCTCCCACACCTCCTGGGTGGTGGATCTCCAGCACGAATACGTCGCCGGCATCTACCGCCTCTCACCCGAGGACGCAGTGGGCGTATCCTTCACCGCCCTGCACACAGAGGACATGGAGGTACGCACCGAGACGCAGCCCC
This sequence comes from uncultured Ignavibacteria bacterium, assembly GCA_913060595.1. Taxonomy (GTDB): domain Bacteria; phylum Bacteroidota; class Ignavibacteria; order SZUA-365; family SZUA-365; genus BM516. The sequence goes on along the minus strand of CAJXSA010000017.1, from coordinate 9,041 downwards.
TTGGCACGGGACGCTATTTCAGCTACGGCGACATTGCGATCGGCGTCTCATACGCCCGGCAGCTCACCGAGCAGTTCGCCTTCGGCGCCACGGTGCGCTACGTGGAAGAGACCATCGACGTATTGAAAACGCGCGCCTTCATGATCGATCTCGGGACGTATTACTGGACCGGGCTCGGCAGCACGCGTTTCTCCGTCGCGGTGTCGAACTTCGGCAACAACGTGTCCCCGGAAGGAACGGTCGACATGCCGCGCGGCGAGGACATCTCCTCCTTCCAGGAATTCTCCCCCCCGACGCTGTTCCGCATCGGATTCGCATTCGAGCCGATCGAGGACGACGTGAACAGGCTGACTGCCTCGGCGCAGCTGAACCACCCGAATGACAACAGCGAGAACCTGGCGCTGGGCATGGAATACGCCTGGAACGAACTGTTCTTTGTCCGCGCCGGCTACAAGCTCAACGTCGACGAGGAAGGCCTCACCGCGGGTGCGGGCATCAACGCACCGATCGGTTTCGGCCGCGGCGGCGTCGACTATGCATACGCAGATTTCGGCCGCCTCGGCGGCGTCCATCGCATCACCGTACGACTGGGATTCTGAGCATGATCAGGAAATCGATTCATACGCTTCCATATGTTCTCATCGCCGCAGGCATGTTCGTTCTGAGCGCGTGTGGCGACACCTTCGATACAGCGGATCTCGGCACCACGCCACCGCAGGACACCTACGGCGATACCAGCTATGTGCTGCAGCAGCCGATCTGGACGGGCTTCAGCGAACCGTCCGACGTGCACCTGGGACGCGAGCCGTTCGTGTATGTTGCCGAGCGCGCGGCAAACCAGATCACGATGCTCGATCTCGCCGGCACACGCATCGGGAGTTCGGGCAGCATCCTTCGTCCCACGGCGATCAGTCAGGATTACCGCCTCGACCTGCTCGTCTGCGGGGAATTCGACACCACGATCGGCGGCACCGCGGCAACCTTCGGCGCCGTTTTCCGCATCAAACTCGTGGATGCCGGCCATAACATCGCAGCTGCACGCATCGAGCGTGTGTACTTCGATCCGCTGAATCCGGACAGACGTTTCACCGGTGTTTCCGTGCTCGCGAACAACAGCTACTATGTCACCCGGACAGGACCGAACAACAGCAGTCTCGTCGATCCCGACGATGCTGTCATGCTCTTCGACAAAGATGACATGCCACGTCCGCGCGTGGAATGGCCGGGACTGTCCGTCGACGGCACCGGACTTGCAACGCTCACCGTTCCGACGAGCATCACCACCTTCCCGCGCATCAGCACGGATTTCGTATTCACGCAGATGGGGGAAAAATCCCTCTTTCGCACCCAGTGGGTCACGCAGCGCACCACGGGAGACGTCACGCAGTGGGAATCGTATTACACCCCCGCACGGGACGGGGACCTCGATTTCCTTCGCATCAGCCTGTACGAGAGGCCTGAGGATGTCACCGTCGACGACGCGGGAAACATTTACGTCATCGACGCCGGGCTGGACAGCCTCTTCCGTTTCAATCCCTCCGGCTTCATCACGCAGGCCTTCGGCGGCCCGGACCAGTTCCTGAACCCGGAAGGCGTCGCCTTCTTCGACCGCACGCTCTACATCGCCGACACGGGCAACGACCGTGTGCTGCGCTACGTGCTGTCCACCGATCTGGAATAAAGGCCAGGCGGAGCACGAAAATCGAACCGGCGGCCCGAAAGGGACCGCCGGTTTTTTTTCATGACGACAGAGGGGATCAGAATCAGAGCGGCAGCAGATCCACCGGATGTTCCGCGAAGATCAGGAACATCACCACATACAACAGTATCGAGATGACGAATCCGTACATGAACACGTTGTATGAGATCCGGAGATGCTGATATTTCCTGCCGAGCACCTGTCCGAGATAGTAGAAGTCACGGATCATGCTGCCGTAGAGGTAGTCCTTGTCCTTGAGCATTTCGCGCATTCCCCACTCGAAGTCTCCCACCGGCACGTTATAGAAATTCCCGAAGAACAGAAGGTTCGCACGTTTCTCGTTGATGTCTTCGCGGGTGAACACACCTGTCGTCACTTTCGGACGCGAGGCCAGAACCGCGTAGACGATGGTCACCAGGCACACGGCGAGGAATATGAACGTCGGAATGGCCATGTAGGGATTGGTATCGAGCTTGCGGAAAAGCACACTGATGATTACGGAAATGACCAGCGCGTTGATGCTGATCATGATATTGGCCTTGCTGTCGACCATCGCGCTGAAATCGACATGATTGCGTGAAGTAATGCGGAACATCGTTTCCGCCCCGCGATCGCCCCGGACGAGAAGTCCGTCGCCACCGTCTTTTTTCTTTCCTTTCTTCTTGCCCGGCCTCAGGGATCCGAAGTCCACCTTCTCGCCGCGATCCAGTGCTTCGACGGCGCCGTCGATGATGGCGCGGTTCTTTTCGAGGCCGGACTGGTACTTCTCCTTCGCATAATCGGTATGGTAACTGCGGTCGCGAAGGAAGTCCTGCTGCAGTCGCAGCCACTCCTCGCCACTGATCTTCTTTTTGTGCACCTGTTCGAGCTCGGTGCGCAGCAGCGAAGAGCGGCTCCAGAAACGTTTCCGCCCGAGATGGTGCAGGTCTGCGTCGCAGATCACCTTCTCCTGCAGAGTGGTCGGCGTCGTGTCGAGGTTCGTCACCATGATGCAGCGTGTGACTGCGGCGATGCGGTCCTTGTCATAGTCATTCTTCTTGAGGAAGCGCTCCGCAATACGGGCACTGGCCTCCTCATGCCGCTCATAGACCTCGGTGATGCCGGCGTCGTGAAACCAGGCGGCGAGGACGACCGTTTCGAGATCATCCCCGGCGAGACCGGATGCCTCACCGATTTCGACCACGGCTTCCACGACTTCGGCGCTGTGCGCGAAATTGTGAAACGTGTACTCCTTTCCGAGCGCGCGCGTGAAATGCTTGAACACGAAAGAGGACGCTTTCTCTGTCAATGACGTCGCTTCGGCTGCCATGTGATTCCTCGTTCTGGAGTGTAGTGTTTGAAAATAGTACGTAGCCCGCTCGGATTCAATCCTGCGGGACGATGGGTGCCTCCGGCGACTCCACGTCGGGGAGCGTCGCGAGATAATGCCAGGTGTCAACCTGCGCACGCACCACTTCCCTGCCCTCCTCACCGGAAAGGTAGCTGTTCTGCTGCTTTGCGTCCATGAGACGCGCCTTCACATTGTCACGCAGCTGCAGATCGATGATAGCGCGGACCTCCGCTGCCAGCCCCGCATCCTGCAGCGGGAAGCCGACCTCGATGCGTCGGTTGAGATTACGCCGCATCATGTCGGCGGATGCGAGATACATCTCTTCCTTCCCCTCATTGTGAAAGATGTAGACACGGGCGTGCTCGAGGTAGCGGTCCACGATGCTGCGCGCTCTGATGCGGTCACTGACATCCTCCACGCCGGGGAGAAGACAGCAGATACCCCGAACGATCAGCGTGACGTCCACCCCTGACTGTGAGGCGCGGTACAGTCTCCTGATGATCTTCGGATCCTCCAGGCTGTTCATCTTCATCAGTATCGCCGCAGGCTTCCCTTCCTTCGCGTGCGCGATCTCCCGGTCGATGAGACGGTTCATTTCCCCGCGCATGTTGAACTGCGCAACCAGCAGCTCGGAAAACTCGTATCCCACACGCCGCTTTGCCAGAATGTCGAACACGGCGGACACTTCTCTGGCAAGGGATTTCCGGGCCGAGAACAATCCATGGTCACAGTACAAGCCGGCGGTTTTCTCGTTGAAATTCCCCGTGCCGAGGTAGACGTACTCACGCTTTTTCTCCGCCTCCCGCCGCACGATGCGATACATTTTCGCGTGCACCTTCAAACCGGGAATGCTGTAGGTCACCTTTGCCCCGGCCTCGGTCAGACGCTCGGACCAGTAAATATTGCTCTCCTCGTCGAAGCGCGCTTTGATCTCCATGAACACATGCACCTGTTTCCCCTGCATCGCAGCATCGATCAGCGCGCGTGCAATGGCGGAATGCGAGGCGATGCGGTACAGTGTGATGGATATCTCCTCGACACCGTCGTCGTGCGCAGCTTCCTCGAGGAAGCGCACCACCGGATCAAAGCTCATGTATGGAAAATGCAGGATATGGTCGCGGTCACGCACCACATCGAACATGGAATCGCTGCCGGCAAACGGCCCGTAGCGCAGCGCGGGCAGATCACGGTCGCGCAGCGCGTCGCCCACCGGGTTCGGAAAGGAGAACAGGTCATGGAAATTGTGGTAGCGGCCGCCGGGGAACAAATCTTCCTTTTGCAGGCCGTAGTGTCGGCGCAGGTCGCGAAGCAGCGCCGCGGGCATCGACGGATCATACAGGAAGCGCGCCGGCACACCGGTCTCCCTCTTGGCAAGGGCCTGCGAAATTTTCTTGACGAGGTCCCCCGAGAACTCGTCTTCGATATGCAGATCCGCATCACGGTTGAGTTTCACTCCCCAGGCGCCGCGCACCTCCCAGTCTTCGAACACCGTATCACAGTTCAGGCGAATGATGTCGTCGAGAAACATGACCGCGTACACGCCCTCCTCCGCGGGCAGGGCGACAAAGCGCGGCAGCCGCTCCGTCGGAATGGAAACGCAGCCGACAGCCTCGGATTTTCCTCCGTCGCCGAGTCCGCGGAGCTGCACCATCAGGTACAGCGCCCGGTTGCGCAGGAAATCATCGCTGCCTTTTTCACCGAGAAGCACAGGATCGATGAAGGGACGGACATTCTCCCGGAAATAGGAGCGGACATAGCGAAGCTGCTGTTCTGTGACGTCGTCCTCGCGCAGAAGCACGACACCGTGCTCCTGCAGCTTGCCCAGCAGTTCCTGGAAAATGCGCCCGAATTCCTCCTGCTGATGATTGACGCGCCGGTACAGCTCTGACAGCAGTTCCGCGGGATCGAAGGTGAGCTTCTCGCGTTTTTTCTTTCCGAGCGACATCAGGCTTCGGATGCCGGCGACACGCACGCGGAAAAACTCGTCGAGATTCGAGGAATAGATTGCGAGGAATTTCAGCCGTTCATACAGGGGAACCCGCTCGTCCGCAGCCTCCTGCAGCACGGGGCCGTTGAACGATACCCAGCTGAGTTCACGGTCATACAGGGGATAGTTTTCCTTCACGTCGGTCGCCTCGTCCTGCTTCTCAGTAGTGTTTTTTAGGATATTCGAAATAGCGCAGCGCGCCGCTGCCCTCCTTCACGTCGGCCCATGCATCGACATCGAAGGTGACACAGACGATGCCGCAGGTGGGAAGATTGTCCTCGTCGAATCCCGCCAGGCTTTCGGCCAGCATCATCATGCCGGGATTGTGCCCGACGACCATCGCCGTCTGCGCGTCCTGCGGCAGCGCGCGCACGATCTGCTGCAGCTGACGGTCTACCGCACCGTACATGTTCTCATCGGTTTCGACGTGATCGAGCGCGTAGCCGACGCCGTCGGCGAGCAGACGCGCGGTTGTCAGCGCACGGTTCGCAGGACTGCTCCTGATGTAATCGACGCTGACGCCCCGGTCACGGAGGATCTGCGCCATCATGGGTGCGTCATTGTGTCCGCGCTTGTTGAGCGGGCGTTCGAAATCACTCAGAAACTCATGCTTCCAGCTCGACTTTGCGTGACGGACAATAAACAGAGTTTTCATAATCGTCCTTTCTCAGAAACGGATGGAAAGTCCCATGCCCCCGGGGACCGGGGTGATGGACCAGGCCTGCGCATCCTTCTTCTCTCCGCTGCGGGATCGCTCGCGTGAAGCGACGTACTTTCCCGTGAAGTACCCGATGGCGGATCCGAGGAAGATGTCGGATGCCCAGTGATGATCAACATAGATGCGTGACAGGGCGACGGACGTCGCGCCGGCGTACAGCAGCACCGACGCGAGCGTATTGTCAAAGCGTTCGGCAAGCACCGTCGCCATGGAAAAGGCAACGACGCAATGGCCGGAGGGAAAAGCCTGGTACGTGTCGTCGAACTCGATGAAATGGAAACTGTATGGTCCCTGACGTGCCGCCGGCCAGCGTCGTCCGGTCAGTGTCCGCAGCACAATGGCAACGCTTCCGCTGTAAAAGAGTGTCTGAAGGAACATACGTCCCGTCACACGCACGTCATCTTCTCCGGCCAGCCAGCCGGTAAGATACGTCGCACCGGACACAAGCTCTGCGGCGGTCAGATTTCCGCCCCAGTGGAAGTTGTAGATGAAAGAATTGACATCCGGGTCCTGCATGGAACGTGGTATCCTCTGTATCTGTCTGTCGAGGAGAAGCAGTCCCGCGGTGCCTCCCGTGACGCCTGCGGCCCGCCACCAGTCCGCGTGCTCGAACTGAAGCGGCGCGAGGAAATAGGCGAGTCCGTCTTCGTAGGCAATCTCGAGGTCAGCGAACAGGATGTCGACGAGATCCTTCTCCCCTCCTGCGGCGACGGCTGTCTCCTTCGCGGCAGGCAGCTGCTGGGCGGTCCCTCGGAACGCAAGCAGCAGCAGGAGAGAAAACAGACCGATGCGGAATACGAAGACGGTGTTACGCATGCGTGGTCTGACGAGTGTTGGATGTCATGAAGTAAAATAGACCTTTGCATTGAAATGTGAAAAGCAAAAAAGGTCAACATCAGATGTGGACATGAAAATCATGCATCTGTCCTTCTTCTCTCGTATTTTATTCGGGCAGTCTCTCCACACGACAGGCATTTCACGAGTTCAGGAGCGAGGAATCATGAGACGAATCAGCGTGACCGCAGGAATCGTCCTTCAGACTGTTGCATGCATTCTGCTGATCTCCCCATCCCTTCACGCACAGGGAAACGGCACGCCCGGCGCACCGCCACCGGTGAAGAAGGTGACGGCCGGTTCTTCCTACGAGGCCGGCGCCATGCACCGGTTTTTCTTCGGCGATCTCTGGCGGGATTTCTGGATCGCGCCGGTGAAGGTCCCGCTGCTCGATCTCGACAGCCACGGCGGGGGCCTGACGCCCGACCGAAGGGGAGGCGGCATGCAGACCAGGTCACTGCGTCTGCGCGGCCGCGACGGGGTCACGTACAAATTCCGCTCGATGGACAAGGATCCATCGAAAACGCTCGAGAAAAAACTGCGCAACACCTTCGTCGACGACATCCTGCAGGATCTGATCAGCACCGCCAATCCCTACGGCGCGCTTGTGGCCTCCCCGATACTCGCTGCCACGGGCACGCTGCATGCGGCACCGGAGCTTGTGATCATGCCGGATGACGAGCGTCTCGGCGCGTTCCGCGAAGAATTCGGCGGAATGTTCGGCAGCATAGAGGTGCACCCGGATGAAATCGACAACGCCCGGGGCTTCGCCGGTTCCGACAAGATCGTTGGCACTTTCTCTCTTCTCGAGAAAGTGCAGCACGACACCGAGGATCGCGTGCACGCCGAGGAGTTTCTCAAGGCGCGGATGGTCGACATTTTCATGGGCGACTGGGACCGGCACACCGACCAGTGGCGCTGGGCCCGCTACGAGGAAGGTGATATCGACTGGTGGCATCCCATTCCCCGTGACCGGGACCAGGCGTTCTGCCGCTACGACGGTGTCGTTCCCTGGCTGTCGACCGTTCTCATCCCCCAGCTCGAGTCCTGTGACGCGGATTTCCCGGGCATGCAGTATCTCACCTACAGCGGTCGCCATCTCGACCGCCGTTTCCTGAGCGCGCTCCCCTGGCGCAGCTTTGATTCCCTGCTCACCGTGCTCACTCCCCTGCTGAGTGATTCCGTCCTTGCCGCGGCCGTCGATGCGCTCCCGGACGACCTGCCCCGCGAGGGAAGCACGGAACTGCTCGCGCGGCTGCAATCGCGCCGCGAGGGTCTGCGCGAAGCGGTCCGTGACTGGTACGAGGTCCTGGCCCTGGATGTGGACATCCACTGCAGCGATGAGGATGAAATGGTGATGGTACGCAGGTTCGAGGACGGCAGCGTAGACGTCATGGCGCGAAACCGCGCGCAGCTTGAGCTTCCCGCCTTTTTCCAGCGGCATTTTTATCCGGATGAGACCGACGAACTGCGTATCTACCTCGAAGGCGGCGACGATGTCGCCATCGTCAACGGTTCCGGCGCACGCGGAATCACGGTACGGATAATAGGCGGAGCGGGTCGTGACACCTTTATCGACAGTTCCCGTGTCGGCGGCCTGCTGCTGTTTCGCCGGCAGACCTGTTTTTACGATCACGGCGATAATTCGTCTTTCACCTACGGTTCCGGCACACGCATCGATCGCACACGCGTGGATGTGCCGAAGGATCCCGCTGCCCGCTACGAACCCGCCCTGCGTGACTGGGGCTGGGAGCTGCTTCCGGGCGTGATGGCCGCGTATAACGACGACCTCGGCATCCTGCTCGGCGGTGGTCCCGTGTTCAAGCGGTACGGGTTCAGAAACGATCCGTACAATTACCGCATCAGTCTGCTCGGCGGCTTCGCTCCTCTCGAAATGCTCGGAAAGGTCGAACTGGAAAGTGATTTCCGTGGCCTGATGCACGGCCACAGCGTCACTCTCACTGCCGGCATTTCGGGCTATGAAGTACTGAATTTCTTCGGGATAGGCAATGAAAGCACCGTCGACAGAGATGCGGATTACAGCTATGCGGTGAAACAGACGCAGGTGCATTTCACCCCGGCACTCCATTTCTTCCTGAGCGACGCGTTGACGCTGCGCGCGCAGGTCGGCATACGACTCGTCACCAACGACCTCGACGACGAGACACTCTATCTCTCGATTGTCGAACCTCTGGGCACGGAGCAGACCCTGCTCGGTCATGTCGAAGCAGGGCTCACTCTCGATACGCGCGACTGTGCGGCATGGCCCTCGAAGGGAGTGTACACGGATCTGCGCCTGCGCCACTATCCTTCCCTGTTCGACCTGCTCTCCCGCTTCGAAACCGTCTCCGCTGATCTGCGCACCTATCTCTCCGCGGATCTGCTCACGGAATGGACGCTCGCACTGCGTGCGGGGGGACAGTACAATCACGGGAAGCATCCGTTTTTCGCCGCAGCCTTCCTCGGAGGCATG
>CAJXSA010000016.1 GCA_913060595.1 uncultured Ignavibacteria bacterium | reverse complement strand
AGGCCCGGACCCGCGCGCAGGCGCCGCGTGAACTCCCTGAGGGCACAGCGGGGCACGTCCTCGTCACCTTCTCCGATCCGGTCGGCATGAGCCTCATCGACAAGCTCCAGGGATACCAGACGCCGTATGCGCTGCTGGTCGACGACCTGCAGACCGCGCTCGATCTGCATGACGCCGGCATCCGGGTCGTGCTCGGGGAACGGGATGATCCCGACACCTATCTCCGCCTGCGCGTCAGCGACGCGGCGCTGGTGTTCGTCAACGGGACGGATGAAATCAACACCAATGTCATCTCGACCATCAGGGAACTCGACAACGATGTCCCCGTCGTGTCTCTGGCCGACTCCCCCGATTCCGTCGACATCATGACACTTGCGGGCAGCACCCGCGTGCTGCGCCTCACGGAAGTTCTCGGCAACGCCCTCGCCAACCGCGTCATCGGCGGAAAAGTGCATGCCAATGTCATCGGCGCCTTCGATCCGCTGAAAATCGCGGAAGCCCCCGTCAACGGTACGAAGCTGATCGGCAAAACGCTGCGGGAAAGCGCCCTGCGCGAGCAGACCGGCGTCACCGTCGTCGGCATCTGGGAGCGCGGCGTCTTTCACATGCCGGATATCGACGCACACCTCGGAAACGCGACCGTGCTCGTGCTCGCCGGATCCGAGGAACAGTTCCATCGCTACGAAGAACGCTTTCACCGTGCCGGAACCGATGAGGCCTACGTCCTCATCCTGGGCGGGGGCCGCGTGGGGCGAAGTGTCGCGGACGTGCTCAATCAGCGCGACATCCCGCACGCCATCGTCGAGAAAAATCCGCTCGTGGCGCGGGAAACATCTCCCTATGTCGTCGGCTCCGCTGCGGATCTGGATACGCTGACGAAAGCGGGTATCGGACGCGCCACGACCGTCATCATCACCACGCAGGACGACAACACCAACATTTACCTCACCATCTACTGCCGCCGTCTGCGTCGCGATGTGCATATCGTCAGCCGGGCGACACTCGAGCGCAACATTTCGACGCTGCACCGGGCCGGCGCCGACGCCGTTCTCTCCTACGCCTCGCTCGGATCGAACGCCATCATGCACTTCCTGAAGGCCGATCGCGTCATGATGCTGGCCGAGGGACTCGATATCACCCGCATTCCGGTCCCGCGCCGCCTCAGCGGCAGCACCCTGCGCAGCTCCGGCATCCGTGCCAGAACCGGCTGCAGCGTCATCGCCCTCTACTCCGGGGATGAAACCATCGTCAATCCCGATCCCAACATGCGTCTGGCATCCGATATGGAAATGCTGCTCGTCGGACGCATCGATGCGATCAACACCTTCCTCTCCGAGTACCATATCACCATCAGCGACTCCCCGGGCACAGGACAATAGGTACAGAATGCAAAACCGTCCGACGCCATCCGCTGCGGGGAACGTTCTTGCTTCTTTGCGTGTCCCTGGGTAGAATGGTCACAGACCACAGTGGGGCATTTTGTTGAAGGAAGGTCGCATGAAAACTTTCGCCCTGGGAATCACGACACTGTTGCTTACGGCAGTATCCGTTTATGGCCAGACGCCGGTGTGGACGCTCTCCGAACTGTTGTACGGGGAAACGCTTCAAACACCGCCGCGAATCGTGGTGGGATCGGACGGCAGTTCCATCGTTGCCTGGCCGGAGAAATGGCAGCACTTCGATTCCGGCGGAAACCGCGGGACGCTGGTGCGGGAGAGTATTCCGCAGCTGGGCATTATCGCCCTGTCGAACGGCAACTGGGCCTTTCTGCACATGCGTGACACTGTATGGAACGGAGCGGGCTATCTCTATTCGAAGCAATCGTACTTCCTGCACACGAGGGATCCGTTTTCCGTCGTCGGAGAAACCGATACGCTCCTGACGCTCCTGTCATCCTCGAGTCTCACCGACGATCCGTCACAGTTTCAATCCCTGGAATTCATGCAATCCGCCACCCATGAAGGGAAGGTGCTGATCTCTGCGACGCTCCGCTTTGAAATTATGGCGTATCCCGGTCCGGGGGCGGACTGGCAGGAACAGCGCTGGATGCTCTGGCGTCCCGGACAGCAGCCGACGGTCCATGCTCCTGCTGACGTGCGCAGAATTTCCGGCTCCTGTCCATCCGACGTCATGCTCGGTGCCTTTTCCGAATCGGGCACACCGTTTCTGCTGCACAGGGACCAGGTGAAAAGTGCCGGGGACACAAAAACATATCTCCGCTACCGGCTGCGGGGCACGGATGGAAGCACGCTGCGCATCGACACCCTGCGCCGGATGGACATCGCCTGTCCTTCGCAGGTCACACACTGCATCGCGCATGACGATGGCGCAATGGATGTGATCGAGCTTCTCCCCGGAACGGACTCCCTCATCGTACGACGCTATGACGCTGCAGGCAATGAAAGCGCAGCCACCGTTCTCTGTGATGAGGTGCATTTCATGCCGGGAAGCGGCACCGGCAGCAGCATCCCCGACGCCGCCTATCTCACCATCGAAGGGGGACGGCATCTCATCTGCTGGACGCGCAAGGACGGTCCGGATGATACACGCGTATACGTCTCGGCCTTCGATCAGAACTGGCAGCGCATCGGTGAACCGCAGGCCATCGCGGTCGGAACAGGGGTGCAGATCGGTGCTGCTCTCGCCCGGCATGATGACAGCACCATTGCCGTCGCGTGGTATGAGAAGAATCCCGGCTGGAAAATCAACTACCGCCGCCTGCCCCTCTCACAATTCGTTACGCAGCAGCCTCCGGTCGGCGTCGTGCTCTTTACCCATATCGAGGACAATACGCCGCGCGCGGAACTGGATATGCCCGAGGCACGGGTGCAATATAAAGAGGTGCGCGACGGCATCATCGCATTCGCGAAGAAACTCGCACAGTACGGCCTTTCCTGGAGCCTGCAGCCGGACTGGAAATTCCTGCTCGCGGCACTGCGCTTTGAAACAGATCTGCTTTCCCCCGCCACGAACGGCAAACCCGTGCTCACATGGCTGCGTGAGGACATGGGGATGTCCGTCGATGCGCACTCGCATGAAAAACAGGGCTACAACTACACGGACGTCGCGCACCTCCTCGACTCGCTGGGCGCGGGCGGGAGTACCGTGATTGGCGGACACGTCTGGGATCCTTCGCTGCCGGAATTTCAGAACTGGGACCGCTTCCGTGCCCCGGTCCCGGGCAGCATGTATCCATGGGCATCCTGGAGGGGAGATATTCTCATGGGCTCCGGCACCCCCGGTCATGTGAACGATCCTGTCGTGAGCGGGATCTGGCGTCCGGCAGATCGCTGGCATTACTTCGACGACGATCCGCAGGCAAATATCACCTGCGTGGGTCAGTACACCGGCGACATGGAAGGTGTACGCGAACTCGTCCGACTGCGTCGGGGCGGTGCCGTCCGTGCGGACAGCATTCTGACTGCTTCCCTGCACATCACACCGTCACAACTCCTCCTCCCCGCGGAACGGCGTCTGCTTGAAGACAGCATCCTCATTCCTCTCGCGCGCATGCGGAACCTTGGCGATATTCAGGTCACGGATTTCACCTCCCTCGTAGAAGAATGGTACGAATCCTATGACGGCGCACCGAGCGTATTTCGTCCGGGCATCTCCACGGACGTCACAGGGGAAGCCCGTGCTGTGCCGCGCACAGCAGAGCTGACCGTGTATCCGAATCCTGCCCGCGATGCGCTCACGGCGACGTTCGCCCCGGGACCGGGAAAGAACGCCTGGCTTGGTCTCTACGATATGCTCGGTCGCCTCGTGCAGAAAATCCCTATATCTGACACGAATCCGCAGTCGGTAACCTTCCATGTCGCGGACAGGTTGCCCGGACTGTATTTCATTCGACTCCACGGCGCGGACGGTACCGTTACCCGGCGCGTGATGGTAGTACCGCAACGGTAACTTTGACGATACATATGCCAGCGGGATGTTTCCGTGCCTTGTATTCGCGTGTGATGTCCCTGCGCGATTTCATTCATTTTCCTCTATAGTCACTTCAGGGAATTTCTTGCAGGGTGCTGCCACAGGTGACAGACACACTGCCAGGCGTCGTGCTGCCGGTATATGGAAAAAGCCCCGGCATCGACCGGGGCTCTCTTCCATAGTGGTTGCTGACAGGGTCACTGGATCGTCACTGTCCTGGTGATCAATGCATCGGGTGTTTTGAGTGTGTACATGTACACGCCCGGGACGACGCGTTCGCCGCGGGCGTCTCTGCCGTCCCAGGTAACCGAATGCGTCCCGCCCGGCATGGTCCCGGACACAATGGTCTTGACAGGTGTCCCGAGCAGGTCGTAAATCGTCACGGAGACTTCCGACTGCTGTGCGATGCTGAATGGAATCGTCGTGGCGTCGGCTGTCGGATTCGGGAAGCTCTGCGCAAGTTCGATGCCGTCGGGTGCGGCGGGAACGGCCTGGACGACGGGCGAGTACGCGAAGCTCCCGTCGTGATCCACCTGCTTGAGACGGTAGTACCGCGGCTCGTCGATCGGTTCCTGATGCACGTACTCCCGCGGCAGGAGCGTCGTGCCGGATCCCGGCACAAAGGCGCTCGTCGTGAACTCTTCGCCGTCCCGGGAGGGCTGCACCTCGAAGCCGGCGTTGTTGACTTCGGATTCCGTGCGCCAGCGGAGCGTGACGATTCTGTCGTGGACGCTGGCGGTGAAGGACGACAGCTCGACGGGCACGACCTGGCCGATCGGCACGAAGGCCGCGTACACGTTCATATCGCCGCTGTTCGACCGGCCGTCGCTCCAGATCGGGATCGCGTAATGTCCCGTGCTGAGTGCTTTGTCGTAATCGCCGATGCCGAATCTGCCCTGCACGCTCTCACTCATGTCGGAGCTGCGCGTGGAAACGCGGACGTTGCCAGTCCATGTCGCTCCCCTGTCCGTGCTGAACGCGGTGTAATAGTGGACCTTGGTGTTGAGCGTGTCGTCGCGACCGTCGTACCAGGTGGCGATGACGGTGCCGCTCGGACTCACTGAGATGCTCGGGTGAAATTGATGCGTATTGCTCACACTGAGATCGTCGATGCGCTTTGCGGTGGACCAGGACGATCCGCCGTTCGTCGACACCGAGAAATAGACATGAAACGGCTCGTTGTAGGAGCCGGCACCCGTACCGGGATCATTCGCGTTCCAGACCGCGTACATCGCGCCGGTATGCGGACTGCCGGGATGATTATCCACTTCGAACTGCGGCATCACTCCCAGGCGCTGCGGGAGATGATCCGGCACACTGACATTACTGCCCTGCTGCGGGAAGCGCACGCCCGCGATGAAATGCGTCGATCCGAATGTGCTGCCGTCACTCGAAGACCGGTGCCACAGTCCCGAGCTCCCGTTCTTTATTCCCCACCAGAATGCGTGCACCATGCCCGTCGCGTCCACGCTGACGCTGGGGAACTGCACTTCGGAGAACGACGCGTCCGTGAGTTCGACAACGGTATTCTCGAACGCCGCATGCCCGGGCAGCTTGCGCTTGATGGCGACTGCCATGTTCTGGCTCATTCCCTGCATTTCCATGAGGACGTAAATCGTATATAGCGTGCCCTTACGCGTGGAATTCGATTTGTCGACCGCCATCCACTGCTTGTCGACCATTCTGCCCCCGCCCATCATACTCATGGTGCCGCTGTCGATCGTATCGACCGCGCTCCATGTGAAACCACCGTCAGTTGAGGACGCGAACAGCATATTGATTGTCATCGACATACCGCTCTGCGTGAGATGCAGCCAGCTGAAATACAGCGTGCCGTCCGCCGCAAATGCGAGCACGGGATCTCCCCCGCCTCCTCCGCCGCCGCTGAACGATGAGGTCGTCCAGGTCTGACCGAAATCCGTGGTGATGTACAGCGGAAGGCTGAGCTGTCCGCCCCCCATGGATCCACCGGAAGTGACTTCCTGGATGGGAGCGATGACGATGTTCGCCGTGTCCGTCGGATTGATCGCGGCATGGATTTCGGATTCCATGCGCGAATGCCCGCTGACTTCCACTTCTGTGCCGATCTGCGTCGTGCCCTTCTCAAACGTGCCGCCCGCATGCTGCTCGAATGCGTGCGAGTGAAGCTTCTCCTCGAGCATGTGCTCCAGCCGTCTCTTGATGTTTTTCTCCCATTCAGGATTCACCTCGCGTGACTGCCCGAATACTGTCGGACCGACAAGGAGGAATGCCATAAAAATGTAAAGAGGTGCGTGTTTCATTGATCTGCCTGAATTCCAGTGAACGAACGGTTGCATTGTTGAACAGACAGTCCAGCGAAGCATTAATCACGTTCAGAAAAAATGCCATTCGTCTCAGACGGTTTTTCTTACATATTCGGATATCTATTAATATATTTATCCTATATCAACGTTTCACCACAACCATACACAGGGCATTCCAAACATGCACAACCGAAACCGCATTCCTTTTACGATCGCAGTGCTGTGCGCAGTTCTTTTCTCCCTGGCTGCGCAGGACCTGCATGCACAGGTGCATATCATCCGCCAGGACACCATCAGTGCGTGGAGCTGGTTCGGCGGGGACGACCGTCCGAATTTCGACCGGAGCGTGGGCAGTGGCCAGCGCATACTCATCGATGCGGATATGACCATAGGCAGTTTTTCACTGCATTTCAACGACAAGTTCGACTACTCGCAGAATCCCGACGGACACGGACATGAGGTCACCCTGCGCCTGCAGGTGCGCGACAGCAGCGGCACGGTGATCAAATCCGACGACACCGTGCTCCCCGACTCCTTCGAAGGCGGCTGGGTGCTCTGGAACGGACTCAAGCTGGAGGCTTCCGAAGGAACATCCATGGTGTTCACAGTTTTCCTCGTCGGCGGCTATGACAGCAACAAATACACTTCCTCGATCAGCGCCTCGGCGACGGACCAGTATCCCCACGGGACGATGGTCGGGAAGTATGCAAAGTCCGATGAAGGCTTTGCGGACTGGGCGGACTGGACGGAAAACACGACACGGGATCTCGCGTTTCTCGTGCGGGGAACGCGCACGGTCACCAGCATTGACGCGACTCCCGCGCTGCCGCAAGACGGAATACAGCTGCTGCAGAACTATCCCAATCCCGTGCACGGCCATACACGCATCGCGTTTGCACTCCCGCAGAGCACGGATGTCACCCTTGCCGTCTTCAACCTGCTCGGCGAGCGCGTGGCACTGCTGACAGACGAAACCCTTCCGCAGGGCGTGCATCATGTCGACTGGGCAGGCATCGATGTTCCGTCGGGAAGCTATCGTATCCTGCTGCAGACTCCGCTCGGCACGGCTTCGCGTCTGCTGAACGTGCTGCGCTGAACGAACGCGGCACGTTTCTTTACCTGACGATACGCAACCACTGCGTCCGACGGGTCTCGCCTGCCCGACAGTCGAGCCTGTAGATGCCGCTGGGCAGCGACACGGTTTCCACGCGAAGTGTGCCGGAACCCGCCGCACTGATTCCCTGCGGAGCCAGCTGCAGGAGCCTCCGTCCGGGCACGTCGGACAGTGTGATCCGCACCTCGGCGTCCGCGGGCAGCGTGTATTGCAGGAACACATGGTCCGATGCGGGATTCGGCCACGCGGGTTGGAATACCGGCAACGGAGGTCTCGCCGTCAGGTCCACGCGCGTTTCGGGCGAATAGTCCCGCGTTCCGTCGAAGTCGACCTGCGCGATGCGGTAGCGGAGCCTGTCGCACACGCCGACATCCCGCAGCGGATCCGTGAAGCCGTAGCTGCGCGCCGCGCTCGTCGTTCCGGCACCGGGCACGGAGCCGATACAGCGCCAGGCACCGTTGCCATCCTTTCGCTCGATCTCGAAAAATGCGTTGTTGCACTCCGCGGCGGTGGTCCAACGCAGCTGCACGACACCGTCGTGATATGCGGCGTGTATGGAAACCCATTCCACCGGTATGATGGGACCCTGGTTCAGTGAAAACTCCGAGGTGTTTCCGGGCGCGTCCGTCACGGTGGCGGTCACATAGTCCCCGGGCTGCAGTCCCGCGACGCTGCAGTTCCAGGTGCCTCCCGGCAGCGGCGCCACCGACGCGAGATACACCGCTCCTTCCCCGTAACCGCTCGGATCGCTGGCGGCCTTGAACACCTCGACGACGGCGGTCGTGGGATTGGGACCGATGTCCACCGTCCCTGCCACCGTCGTGAGTCCTGCCTGGTAGGTGGCACCGGTGATGACCGGCATGTTCAGCTGCTGGTTGGCACCCTGGTCGGGATCCCCCGCATCATTCGCGGTGACCCCGTCGTCGCCCAGGTCGATGCCGAGCCAGCCATTGGCGTACATCGCGTTCTGCGTGATCTTGTTCCAATCGGTGTTGCTGTTGTCGATGGGATGCTCGAACACCATCACGCCGCAGCGCCCGTTGGAGGCGATCGTATCGGATATGACCACGTTTTCCCGCGCGTGACCCAGTTTCCAGACCAGCCCGTATCTCCCGATGCTCACGCCGTACCAGCCGTTCGGCAGCGCCTTCTGGCGATCCGCCGCGAGTCCGATGATGTTGTGTCCGATGATGTTGCGGTCGGTATACCATCGCGACACGGCGTCGATATAGCCGATGATGCAGACACCGTTGGTGTCGTTGCCGGAGATCACATTCGCCATCACGTTGTTGTCATGCGCGGCCTCTCCGATGTACACGCCGTCGCATTTGTTGCCGAGCGCGTTCATGCCGGAAATCGTGGTGCCGATGTAGTTGCTGTCCACGACATTGAAGAAGCAGTCACCGGGTGGACAGCTCGAGATGCTGACACCCTCGCTGTAATTGGCCGAAATCAGGCAGCCACGCACGGTGTTCGTGAACACGGTGCCGAGCATCTGCGGATCCACAAGAATGTTGACTCCGCCCCAGGGTGCGTTCATGTTCGTTCCGTTCCCCTTCGCGGTGGTGCCGTTGACATCCACCCCGATGATGTTCTGGTAGATGATGTTCCCATGCGTGCCGGCGAGTGTGGCCTGTATGCGAATGCCGTCCTGCTGGAAGTTCTGAACGACGAGTCCACGTATGATGTTCAGCTGGGACAGGATCCAGAAGCCATGCGCGGGGCCGGCGTTCGAGCCGTCGATGATGATTTTCAGCGCGAGTGTGCTTGGGGGATTGCTGCCGGGCGCACTCCCCATCTGGGAAAAACCGTCGATGAGAACGCCCGCATTGTCGGTGAGCTGCGGCAGCTGTGACTGAATGCTTATCACGTGCGGACCGGCACCGGAAATGGCGAACACGATGGTATCGCGTCCCGGTGTGAGATTCGCATTCATCATCGCGGAGCGCAGGGTGGGTGCGCCCACTCCGTCAGCGACGCTGGTGACAGTGA
This sequence comes from uncultured Ignavibacteria bacterium, assembly GCA_913060595.1. GTDB lineage: Bacteria > Bacteroidota > Ignavibacteria > SZUA-365 > SZUA-365 > BM516. The sequence continues at coordinate 11,472 of CAJXSA010000016.1, read as the reverse complement.
ACACTGTGGCCGACGAGGGACTCGTGGCGAACGCGATGAATAAGAGCGCAAGGATGAGCGGACGTATGACCTGTGCTCCTCCGCTCCCGAAGCAAAAACGTTCATGGGTGTGCGGAAGGACCTGTGCCTGCCGGGAATGCATGGCATACCTCCAATGGTGATATATCTGAAGAACGCGCGTGCGCGACGCGCGAGGGATTATCCTCGGAGAGGTACCTCGGACCTGCGCAGCAAACGCCGCAGCAGGAAGAATGCTATGGATCTATTGATACGGAAGTATATTCGGATTTTTTTACCTGAAGCGCAAGTAAACTCCCTACTTCAGTAATATTACCCTCTGCTGCTGTACTGCTTCCCCTGTGACGAATCGGATGAAATACACACCTGCATGCAGTCCGGCCGCATTGAATGGCACCGCATGCGCACCCGCACCGCGCATTTCACCGTCCAGCAGGCGCCGGCATTCACGACCAAGCGCATCGACGACAGTGACGGTCACCGGTATGGCACGATCCAGTTCGAAAGGAATGCTGGTCGCCCCGGTGAACGGGTTCGGATGTGCGGGGTGCAGCACGCATGCGTCGGGCGCGGAAGGAGCGGCAATGCCCGTCGTCCCGGCGGGATCGATCTCGACCCAGGCATCACAGGCATTTGTGAACCACGGCGTCTCACGTGCTCCGTAATCCAGGGTAAATTCGACGTATTGCGGGATGTCGCTGCTGTTCTTGTTCCTGACGCGGAATTCCCACCAGCATTCGACGGAATCTCCTGCTGCGAGGTCGCCCGGCGCGCAGTATTCGTCATGGGTATTGTCCCGATCGAATTCGATCAGATCAAGGCCGCTATTGTCCTCCCAGGTAAGGCGAGCGACGATGTCGTGCAACGTCGCACAGCCCCTATTGTAGAACCACGTGCCGACAACGAAATTCGAGGGTTCGTAGCTGCCGACGACGGGATCGAAGCGCAGAACGGGGGAACTGGGTTCGAGACATGTATTCCGGAATTCCGTTCTCATGCACGCAATGGGCAGCCTGTCGTCGTGCGCCATGGGATTCCCCTCGTCGTCGTAGGCAATCACGCTGATCTGGACATTTCTCCGCGTGATGCGATTTTCCACATCGATCAGCCATTCCAAGGTTTTCTCCTCCCCCTTGTCGAGCGTCAGCTCCGGATCGAAATCCGTCGGGTACCGGGAGGCGGGATTGAGGCTGAGTCCATCTGAGCGCGGAAAATACAGGACGATGCGCCGTATCATTCCCACCTGCGGTGAGATGTTCTTCAGGCGCAGCCGCACGGGAAAGGGATTGGGCCAGACGTCGCAGGTGTCGCTGCGACGCGGAAGAGAGTCGGGGATGTCGATCCAGCCGTTGAACAGCGGTTGCAGACCCGGGACGCGCAGCGCACAGCGAACTTCAGTCGAATCGAGCTGATTGCCCTGGAAGTCCTGTCCCGTCACGGTGAAATGGAACTCCGGCTGCGCCTCGTCGCGCAGTCGGGGCACCCAGCGCACCGTCCATGTCAGCTCAGGGACGGGATCCCCGATCCGCCATTTCTCCAAAGGCGTCGGATAGATGCGCCTGCTGCTCTGCTGTTCCGGTGGATCGAACACGACGCTCGGCGGGAGTTCAATCGTACCGGTCACGCTGTATGCGGGAGTATTGCCGTTGTTGACGCAGGTCAGGCGCACGGTGAAGGGATTCGGGACGTAGGAATCCAGCGCATCGTCGAACTCCAGTGCGTCCGGCACATAGCAGCGCGGTGCGAGAATCGGCGACTCCAGCGGCGGGATGATTATCTCCGCTTCGCACAGCGCTGTGTCCGCGTTCGCCGCTTCCACGCGCACCTCTATCGTGTATTGCTTCTCTGAAGTCGTCGGAGGATGCCTCACCATGTATTGCGCCGTGCTCGACTGCTGCGGGAACAGCGCGGGGTGAGTCAATGCCTTTGTATAGCCATCAGGTGCATCGTTGTCCGCCAGGCGGAGATCCGGTGGAAGCACGATGGTCGCGAACACCGAATCGCTGCGTGTCCCCCCCTCATTGGTCACCGTCACCGTCACAGGAAAGGGCATCGGGTGATAGGTCACATTCGCATTGTCCGCGGCGATCACCGGCACATCCAGCGTGCAGCGAAGCACGGGCGGCGGCGTCCCCTGTGCCCGGACCGGAACGGATGCGAGACAGACGACAAAAATGACCACACCCAGGACAATGTGAAAACCCGCGCTTCTCCCACCTTTCAGTCCGCCTGGGCTGTCGTGTTTCATCTTTCACCTCAATAATGCAGCACTCCGTGATAGAACACCTGAGCGATGCGCCGGTTACATGCCGCGCTACGGACATCTACGGCGCACGGGTGTCGGACATAAGGTCCTCTTCCGTGTCCTGAAATAAATGACGGAAGCACAGCATCGCGGGAGTACGACTGAGAATAAATATTTCCGATCTGCTTATTGTTTATTCCGGGTTTTTTATTTATAATAGGTCTTAGTAGTACATGCGCGAAGCATGCCGGCCGCGCACAGAACGATGACCGCAGTATGTCTGTCGTTTCCACAAAAAAGCAAGAACCTGCGAATGCGTATCATACATCTTCTGCTGCTTCCTGCAGCAATGCTCTTCCTGCATTCTTTCACACTCCATGCCGCGGACACGAGGGACACGACGCTTGTCGAACAACGCGGCGCGATCAAAGGACACGTTCTTGACGCTGTCTCCGGAAACGCGCTGATCGGTGCGAACATATATATTCGCGGACTCTCACGCGGCGTGACGACCGATGCCAATGGATTCTTTGAACTGCCCGACCTCCCTCCAGGAAAGCACACCGTCACCATCAGCTACGTCGGCTACGCAGGAACACGGCAGGATGTCGTTGTCGACGCAGCGAAAACGCAGCAGCTCGATCTCGCACTGCAGCCCGGTGTGCATGAAATGGGGACCGTCGTCATCACGGGCTCAGCCAGTCCCTACCTCTACACGGAATCCCCGGTCAAAACGGAAGTCATCACCAGCACGCTGATCGAACAGACGCAGGCGGTCAACCTCGCGGAGGCCCTTTCCCTGCAGACAGGGGTGTCGGTGGACAACAGCTGTCAGAACTGCAACTTCACGCAGGTGCGCATACTGGGTTTCGACGGGAAATACGCGCAGGTACTGATCGACGGCGACCCCGTGGTATCATCGCTCGCAGCGGTGTACGCGCTCGAACACTTTCCCGACGAGATGATCGAACAGATCGAAGTGGTCAAAGGCGGCGGTTCCGCGCTGTATGGCGGCGGAGCCCTCTCCGGCACCGTCAACATGCGCACACGGACACCGATAGGCAATCGGACCCGCGTCAACTATCTCGCGCAGTCCCTGAAAGGAACCATGGATCACAAGGCCGGCGCGGTCACTGAGTGGGTGTCCGATGCGAAGGACATGGGTGCGTTCTTCTACATTTCCGCGCGTGACCGCGCGGGGTATGATCACAACGGCGACGGTTTCACCGAACTGGGGGAAGTGCGCAACAACACCATCGGTGTCAACAGCTACTACCGGGGAGGCGGTCTCGGCAAGCTCCAGCTCTCCCTCCATCACCTGAGCGAGGACCGACGCGGCGGCAGTGATCTCGATATACTCAAGCACGAAGCGCGCATCACCGAGGCTGTTGAGCATCGACGCTGGGGCGGCAAGCTGCGATGGGAGAAGCGCATGGGACCGTCGCTGCAGCTGCAGGCGCATTACGGAATCAGTCTGCTCGACCGCGACTCGTATTACGGGGGACTGGCGGGAGACACGCCGGAGGACAGGGCCGATGCGCTGCGTTACTACGGTTCTTCGGAAAATCAAACGCATATCGCCGGCATGCGCGGCGTGTTTGAGGCGGGAGCACAGTCCGTCACCGCGGGACTCGAATACTCGAGTGACCGGCTGGTCGACCGCTCCGTCCGAGATGCGGCATACTTCATTGACGCGCTGTACACGAACTACGGTGCGTACCTGCAGGATGCGATCGAGTTCTTTAACAACGGGGTCACGCTCATCGCCGGGGCGCGCATCGACAAGCATTCGGAACTCGAGGATGCCGTGCTGAGTCCCCGCGTGAACGCGCGCATCGAACTGCGCGACGAGCTGAGTCTTCGCCTCGCCTACACCACTGGCTTCAAGGCACCGCAGGTGTTCGACGAGGACCTGCACATCGAATCGCTCGGCGGCGTGCAGCGGGTCATTCGCAATGCCGATGGACTGAAACCCGAGCGAAGCCGCTCCTACACAGTCAATCTCGATTTCAACGGACTGCTGGGACGCCTTCCCATGCTCTTCGGCGTGACCGTGTTCCGCACCAGGCTCGATGACGCGTTCACACTCACCGAGGTTCGCCATCCGGACGAAGGACTCATACTCTGGCAGCGCGTGAACAGCAACGGAGGACTCGTGCAGGGTGTGGAGGTGGATTTCGGTGCCAAACCCGTGCGGGACGTGGAAGTCCGCATGGGTGGGACATACAAACGTGCCCGCTTCGATGATGCGCAGGAGGTTTTCGAAGGTGTGCGCTCCGATCGTTTTCTCTATACGCCGGACCTGCAGGGACATCTGCGCATCACGCATCTTCTCACCGACGACATCAGCCTGTTTGGCGCACTTCGGTATACAGGCACGCTGACGCTGCCCGATGCGACCACGGAAACGCTTGTGGAAACGGCGAACAGCTTTGTGGATATCGATCTCGGAGCCAGCGTCACCGTTCCGCTCGGAGAAGAAACAACGCTGAAAATCAGCGGCGGCCTGAAAAATCTTCTCGACGCCTATCAGAAGGACCTGCAGCGCGGCGTCGATCGCGATCCCGGCTACCTCTACGGTCCAGCACAACCACGCAGAGTGTATCTCGGGATGGATCTTTCCTTCTGATCAAGCGAGCACCGCAGCCGTAAAAGCAGGCGGTCCGCTGCGCAATCCCCGCGGATTACTGATCCTTCTTCAGCGTTTCGAGAAGATCCTGCAGCGGCGGCAATCCGTAACCGCGGTCATGGAACCAGCGAACGACGCCCTGCTCGTCGAGCAGCACGATGCGCGCGTTGAGGTCATTCTCTGTCCCGGTCCACTCCGCAAGCACGCCCCCACCTCCCCCGTACACGGTGATCACGTCCCGCCACGATTCCTTCGGGATGCCTTTGCGCATTCCCCCGTCAATAGCGTCTTTGAAAATAGTCGGAAGAAGCCCGGGGATGGTGGGAATCTCATACACCGGCGGGAGATCCAGCTCGGCGGTGAAGAAACCGATGCCCCAGCGGTCGACGTCGAACTGCGCGTCCTGTTCATAGGCGAGAACAAGGATGACTTTCTCTCCCCGGAACGCATCCGGCACGACAATTTCCTCTTCCGCCAGGGATTTGCCCGTGACGGTCGGAAAGGGTTCTCCCACCGGGTTGCGGTTCGGATACGACGAGCCGCAGCCGGCGATGAAAATGACGGACAGAATAATGAAGGATGTGAACAGTGCACGCATGATCAGATATTCCAGCTATGGATACATGGTGAGACTTCTCTAGTGTCCCAAGAACAGAATTTTCCTTGTCACCAGTTCCTTTCCGGCCGAAATGCGCAGGAAGTAGGTGCCCGGGGCAATGCGCCCTGCGCGGTTGCGCTGTAGATGCCACCGCAGGCGTACAGGACCCGGGACGCAGCGTCGTGGGGGATGCGCGGCAACGAGAGATCCATTGACGTCGAAGAGTGCCATGCCCACATGCGTATCGTGTGCAAGGGTAAAGGAAACCGTGATGTCCTGCCGCGCGGGCTGCGGGGCGATCCGGAGATCATGCAGTTCCGGTGTGATCCCCGGCGTCCGCACCGATGTGGCGCGCTCTCCGAATACGGCGAGGTACGACACGTCCGCGACAAAGAGTTTTCCGTCTGCGACGACCGGCTGTCCCTCGTAACTCGCGTCATCGCGGCGCAGCACCTCCGCACCCGTCGCGAGGTTGAAGGCCCAGAGGGTGCGGTTGTGGAATTCCACCGCATACACCGTATTTCCAACAACGGTGGGAGTGAACACGCCCTTTCCGGAAAACTGTTTCCTCCAGCGCAGCGTACCGTTTGCTTTGTCAAGCACGTGAAGCTGCGCGATTCCCGTGGTATCCTCCCATGCGGACACACACAGGCTTCCCCCGCCCAGGGCCAGTGCACCCGTGGCCAGCTGTGAAAGTCTCGTCACATGCGAGACCCCGTACTGCCAGAGCACCTCCCCGTCGCTCTTGTTCGCCGCCCGTACCGTATCGCCCTCGGTATAGTAAAGCACATCGCCGTCGACGATGACCTGGCTGTACGATCGGTCGTACGCCCACGTATTCCATCGCAGCGCACCACTTGTTTTATCGATCGCCCATAGCCTGTTGTTTGCGTTCAGGTAAACCGAACTCTCGTCGACCGTAGGCGTGATTGCCGCGTTGATCGGGTACTTCCACCGAATGGCGCCGGCCGGAAGCTCGATGCACAGCAGGCTGTCAGAGCAGACAAAGGCAGCGGAACCGTCCGAGACAACACAACGCGCGTAGAGCGACCGGGTCGGGACAGCCCAGACCTCCTTCCCTGTCACACGGCTGACCGCATGCAGCGCGGAGCCCTGCTGACCTCCGATAAGCACGAGATCACCGATGACAGCAGGAACATTGTCGCACGCGCCGCGGGATCCGGGGATGGAGAAACTCCATAATTCTTCACCTGACTCCAGGCTGATGGCCGTGAGGGTGTTGGGCTCTCCCCCACGTGCCGCGTAGAGAACCCCCTTGTGCACAGAGAACTGATCCGCATACACATCCTCCATCCACTTGACGAGCTCCAGCGGAGGCTGTGGTGCCAGGCCCACCGCCAGTGACGTGCGTTCCATGTTTCCGTTCACCATGGACCAGTCCTGCGCATACACGGGGCCGGAAACCACCATGAGCAGTAGTACGGCGATGGTGCGTTCAACAATCATGCGAATCATATTGGAGCCCTCTCATGCGACATGAAACATGGGATGCATCGGGAAAGCCTGACACATTATGCTGCCGATTTCACGATCCGATACGTTGTATTGAATGTGTAATCTAGAAATGCGCCGGTCAGATGCAACGGCAGGCTGACGAATGCTGGACGGAAGTGTGGCGGTACTGCGGATTGTATGTGCACAACACCGTACCCGGATTTGAAGCCGGCGTATGAAACCTGTATAATGCGCGCAGGTAGTATGGAGCATCGTACGGTATACCGACCTTGACGGAACTGCAGCATGTCCTGACACACGCGTACAAACCCGAGATGATCGCTTTCCTCACCGGTCATCCCGAGCATTTCGACGAAGCGATCGCACTTGCGCTCGGCGACGATCAGCCGTATGCGTGGCGCGCGGCCTGGCTGCTGTTCGACTGCATGGAAGAAAACGACGCGCGCGTCAGAAAGCACGTCAACAGAATCATCCGTACGATACCGGAGCGGGCGGACGGCCATCAGAGGGAACTGCTGAAGATTTTGCAGCGCATGGATCTCAGTGAAGCGCAGGAAGGACGATTGTTCGATGTCTGCATGACGCTGTGGGAAAGCATCGGCGGTTCACCGTCGAACCGCATCACCGCGTTCAAATTCATCGTGAAAATGGCGAAGAAGTACCCGGAGCTGCAGAACGAGCTCACGGCGCTGACGCAGGACTGGTATCTCGACACCCTCTCCCCTGGAGTCAGGCATTCGATCAGGAAAATGCTGTCCGATACCCCCGCATGCAGGAAATGACCGTAATTCCTGTCCTGCCGTATATGCGATGCATTTCCATGGCGGACATACGTGCAACTTCCGAATGCCGAAGTTCACTGTCAAGTCCGCCCCGTCATCCGCTGAAGCCGATCCAGGCAAACAGTCGCCGTCGGTGTGCATCAAGGATACCATACACAGTAATGATCCCGGCCTGTCCCGGGAGCAGTTCGCTGCCATGCCTTGCGCGCGTGTGCCACTCGAAATGATACCCTCCCCCGCCGTGGGGAATGCTGTCGCCGCGCTCGTAGGTCAGCACACTGCAATACCAGTACCCTGCGGTGATGCTGCTGTCGAACAGGCTGCTGACATGCCCCAGCTGCGGTGGCAATCGATCGACGGGCAGTCGGCGCCACTCGCGTGCGCGGGCGGTACTCGTCTCCGCCCGGTCGGGCGAATAGTGCAGAAATGCGACGGGGGTCCACAGCTCAGCATCATGGAGTCCCCGTACGTAGCTGCGGAATTGCCGCTCGTCGAACTGAAAGACGGCCCGGATACGCAGTCCCTCCCTTCCAAACCACCCTCCCGCTTCGTCAGGTTGGCTGATCAGGGTATCGAGCCGGACTTCGGAAGGAACGTGAAACTGCCGCCGAACCTGCCGCTCGTCGAGTTCACGCAGGTCCTGTGAGCATGCGCACGTGAAGAGCAGGATCGTGAGAAGACTCGGTAGAACGTTCGGAGGACTGGATGCAAAGCTCATGGGGATTGGACGCTGAATACTCACTTTTGTTCCTGTTCCCGAAGGCGCGTCTGTGAAGCATCAGCTAATGGATTCAGAATCATCCTTCCCACCTCGCATACTTCCGTTTCCGCCGAACAGTGCCCCCATGACACGGTCGATCAATCGCAGCATGAAACGCTCGGAGAAACCGAAGAGGAAGGCGATGATGAGCAACAAATGATTGTGATCTATCTTCGCCTCGCGTGAGAGCGCCAGCAACACCATCTGGATGATGAGCACCGCCACGCCACCCATGATGGCACCCATCGCGGGCTTGAGCATGTACCATGTGGAATAGGACGGATCGAAGGAAAGGCTGCGCGCGTGCCGCACCATGCCCCACCAGGAGGACGTCACTCCCCCCAGCATGCCAAGCCAGAGATACTGCCAGAGGTCGGGGAGAAATTTGCCGAGGGACAGGTCGGAATCCGCCATGGAACGGAATCCGTATTCCATTCCCAGCAGGGCCCCAAACCAGACCAGGCTCACGAAGAAAATGCGCCAGCGCATATCCTTCGTCTCGTCGGAAATGATCGCCTGATTGATCAGTGACACCGCCATGTTCATCTCGGCGACCGCCTCGTTCGCACTGGCCCCGACGAGCAGCTTCCGCGCGCGGGCGGTGTGTGCGAGTACCGACCGGACAAATCCTGGATTGTGTGCGAACTCCTGTGCGGCCTCCTCGACTTCCGCCAGGCGGCGGTACAGCATGGGCAGATCATCGCCTCCCCGCGCCTCGGCATCGCTCAATCCCGTGAGCCGGATGAGGGGAAACTCCCTTCTGCCCGTGGGCTGGGGTTCGTACGCAGCTTCGTGCTGTTCTTCTTCAGACATGAGGGCTCCTGCTTCCAATGCGCACGTTCGCCGTCCGATCGGGACGAACCGCTCTCACGATTCACGATCACCGCGCGGACGTTTCGCCTCGCGCACGCGCAACACTGATCCAACAACGATACAATGATGGGTTGAATGTGAATATACGGATTTTTATACGATATCAGCACCTTCCTGAAGCGAAGGCAATGCCGCGCCTGAGAATTATTTTCCACCGGTGAAGATTAATTCCTCCCCGCCGGATTATTCCCCACCGGTGAGGATTAATGCCTTCCCGCCGAATTATTTTCCACCGGTGAAGATTAATGCCTCCCTGGCGAATTATTTCCCACCGGTGAAGACTTATTCCGCGTCGCCCATCATCCCCTCGTCAGCCTTCGTCGATTCATCCCCCAGTAGGCCCCACTCGGTGCGACGATTGACGAAAAACACCGTGAACACCGTCAGCGCGTAGAGCAGCGTGATGTCAGGGACCATGCGCACGGGAAGAAGGATAGCGATTCTCAGGGCGGTGCTGCCATAAAATGAGAAGCCTGAGGACAGGGCGAACTGCGCGACCCCGGCATCGACCACACTGCTCACATACCACACGAGCAGGGATACGATGCCCTGCAGGACGGTCAGCAGAAGCAGCAGACCGCTGACCGCGCGCCAGTGCAGTGACGCAATATGCGCGCTGACACGCAGCGCGGCACCGATCGGACGCCCGCCGATCACCGTGAGAAACGGCGCAATGGACACCCACATCATAAGCGCCACCGCGAGAAGGGGAACACCGAGAAGAAGCAGAAGCGAACGCAGTGACGAGTCGCCGGGCAGACTGAACGCGAGCAGGCCGATCAACGCGAGACCCGCGACGCGTGCGAGGTATGCGGCGAGAAATGCGAGTCCGCCGGGGATGTACCGGTCCCCGGCCGTGTTGAAAGCTTCCCGCAGGGAAAAGTCCTTCCCCTCCATCCATGCGGCCGATATCAGAAGCACGGCCATCCACGCGACGACGAGAAGGAGCTTCGAACCGTAACGCAGCAGCAGAGACAGCCAGCTCAGGTCTGCGAAGAATTCCTGATCGAGATGTCCGCCGATCATGTTCAGCAGCGTGACCGGAACGAGAATGCCGAGAACGATCCACCAGAGCTGTTTCAGATGCCGTCGCCAGCAGCGGCCCGCATGGGTGAACAGGGCGGGAATCGCCAGATGTGATGCTTCGTGATTGTCCTGCATAAAAACCTCCTCCACTGCATACGGATGCGGCACCCTCCTCCCGGCTGCGAGCATATTCTACGAATTCGGACAGAATAATCCAATTGGCTTCTGTCGCGACCCAGACGGTAATTTGCACATCGGACAAACACGGTGTATATTTTACGATCATGAAGTGACAATCCCCCATATCCGTATCAACTGCACCGCCGCTGCGTGGTGATCATCTCCTGTCTGACGCCGGTTTTTTCGCGCCGCTGCCAGCGGGAGAAAATCTTGATTCCAAACGATACCACTTCACACTGAGGGATTGTCATGTACACAGCATTGCACGCGTTTACGCAACGCCCTGCCCCATTCTCACTATATACATCGAGTGCACTCTGGACCCGTCCGCATGTTGCGCGACAGATGCTCGCGTTTCATCTCGACCGGGAGAACGATCTCGCGTCGCGGTCCGCTGCCGGGATCGACGCCATCGTCGACTGGATCGATGACAGGGTTCAACTGAAAGACAAAGCCGTCTGCGACCTGGGCTGCGGTCCCGGCCTCTATGCCGCCCGCTTCGCAGACAGAGGCGCAGGCGTCACCGGCATCGACTTCTCGCAGCACTCACTCGACCATGCCCGCGCACAGGCCGCGCAGGACGGACAGGACATCCGCTACCTGCACGCGGACTACACTGCCGATCCGCTCCCTGCCGGCTTCGATCTTGTCACTCTCATCTACTACGACTTTGGTGTCCTCTCCCCGGAGCAGCGCAGCACCCTGCTCGCACGCATCCATGATATGCTCAACCCGGGTGGATACCTGATTCTGGACGTCCTCGGCATGGGGAGCTGGAAAGAGGTGGCGGAAAAATCTTCCATCGAAGAGAACCTGATGGGAGGATTCTGGTCGGAGGGTCCATACGTCGGCATGCAGAAAACCCTGCGATACGAAGATGACGCC
>CAJXSA010000015.1 GCA_913060595.1 uncultured Ignavibacteria bacterium | reverse complement strand
CGTCGTTCTGCACCTTCGCGATCTCTTCCTTTATGGCTTTCTCGATGGTTGTGAATTCCACGCCGCTGTTGGCGATGGCGATGAAGGAGAACAGTCCCGCCTTGTCCAGCGGCATGCCGAAGCTGGAGGCCTGCAGCGCGATCTGCTCGGTGTCGACCAGGCGCTGGTAAAGGCGCGAACTCTTGCCGCCCGACAGCACGTCGGAAAGCAGGTCCAGTGCGTAGGCGTCCTCGTTGCGGTAATCCACGGTGACATAGGACTCTATGTACGCGGGGAGCGGGGTGACTTCTTCTTCCACGATCAGCTCACGCGGCTCGGTCTGCTCCGGGATGACCACGTCCACGCGATCAGGTTCCGGTCCGGCGGGAATCGGGCCGAAGTACTGCTCGATCCATTCTTTCGTCTGCGCGACGTCGAGGTCGCCGCCGACCACGAGGCAGGCGTTGTTCGGGAGGTAATACTTGTCATGGAACTGGCGGAACTCTTCGATCGAGGCGCTGTTGATGTCCTGCGCCAGTCCGATGGGCATCCACTCGTACTGCGTGCCCTTGAACGTGGTCTTGAACAGGTTGTCGCCCAGCGTGCCGAAGGGACGTCCCTCGTAGCGCTGCTTGAGTTCTTCCTTGACCACCTTGCGCTGCGTCTCGACGCCGAGGGAGTCGATCACGAGATGCATCATGCGCTCGGACTCAATCCACAGCGCCAGCTCGAGCTGATGCACGGGGACTTTGAAGAAATAGTCCGTCTGGTCGAAGGACGTGGAGGCGTTGAGCACGCCGCCGGCGCCGGTGATCAGCTTGTCGATGGTGCCGCGCTCGATGTTCTCGGTGCCTTCGAACATGAGATGCTCGAAGAAATGGGCGAAGCCCGTGCGGCCTTCGACCTCATCCTTGGAACCGATGCGGTAAAGGCAGTACGTCATCGCGGTCGGCGCGGTGCGGTCGATGTGCAGGATGACGGTGAGTCCGTTGTCCAGTTTGTACTCCTCGTACTGGATCGGGGTGAAATCCTGCGCGTTCGCACTGGCGGCGAAAAGCAGCAGCAGGAGGAGGGTGAAAAGACGTTGTGTCATGTGTACAACCTCTGATGAAAAGAACAATTATCGTGTATGGTTTTCCGTTGCATTCTGAAGAAAGGGAAGCGCGAGCAGGTCGCGTATCTCATGGATGACGGTGTCCGCCATGCCGAGGTATTCGCGTCCCAGCGTCGTCTCCACCGCCACGCAGGTCATGCCCGCGTTCTTGGCCGATTCTATGCCCAGCGGGGCGTTTTCCACCACCACGCACTGTTCCGGCCGCAGTTTCATGTGATGCATGGGCGCGAGGTAGGGATCCGGATTCGGTTTCGCGCGATGCACTTCGTCGCCGGTGATCAGGAAGTCGAACAGTGCGCGCCGTTCGGGCGGAAGTGCCGCTTCCATGTTTTTCGTCGACGACGCCGTCACCAGCGCCGTGCGGAAGCCGCGTGCGCGGATCTCGTCTATCACTTCGAACACATGCGGGAAATACGTCATTTTGACGATGGAGCGGTAATACGCCCGCTTGCGGTCGATGAAATCCTCATGCTCCTCCGCCGGCAGCGTCACCCCCGCCTCCTCGAGGAAGGTGGGCAGGATTTCGCGCGAGGCGCGTCCCTCGTGCAGCAGCACGGAGTGCTCCGAGACCGAGCCGCCGAGCTGGCGAAACATGTGGTCCCAGGCCAGGTAATGGTAGTGGAGCGTGTCGGCGATGACGCCGTCGAGGTCGAAAAAAACCGCCTGAATCATGCAGTGCGCATACGGTGTGACAAACAGAACTGTTCCACGGGAGTGAAGAAACCCGTCCATCCAATAAGATACGAAGAAAGCGAGGAAAAGTTATAGGGAGAAAACGGGTAAGGATTCGCCGGAAATCAGATCAGCGGGAGAACGACGCGCAGCAGCAGCCAGACCTGCAGGATGGTCAGGATGACGCCCGCGGCGGCGCCGGCGAGCACCTGCGGGAGGTCGTGGGCGCGGAGGGTGACGCGGGCCCAGCCGAGCGCGACGACGAGGAGAAGCAGCCAGACAATCTGCCAGCCGAGGACGGGGACGAGGAAGACCACCGGACCGGTCAGTCCCATCATGTGCGCGCTTATCTTCCAGCGCAGGTTGATGGCGTAGAGAATGAGCGTGTTCACCGTGAAGCACCACATCAGTCCCCACACGAACACCGAGGCGTTGAGGAAGAGGAGGAACATCAGTCCCCCGAAGGAAATCAGCGCGCTCAGCAGGTAGGGCTGGCTGCGCTGTCCCCTTTCGGGCACATCGTAGGCCGTCACGCGCTCCATGCGCCGCAGGTACAGCACGTAGGCGATCTGCAGTCCCCCGCTGCAGGCCGCGGCCACCACCCAGATCACCAGGCGATGGAATATCGATCCGTGCTCGTAGGCCGTCACCAGCACGGCGAATACCGCCGCCGCCACCACGGGCGGGACCAGGGCCACGCTGAGCCGGTGCGCCGTTCGGGCGGTGAATGTCTGTGTCGCACTACTCATGTGTGCAAAATGCGGAAATCCTGCGCGTATGAAAAATGTATTTCGTCCCGCTGCGCGGGACGGTATTTGTTCGCCGCGGCGAACGTATTTGTCCCGCTGCGCGGGACGTATTCCATCGCATGAGATAAACACCGCGGGAATACATTCCGCCGAAGGCGGAACAAATACGCGTCGCGCAGCGACGCAAATACGACCCGCCGCAGGCGGGGCAAATACTGCCTGCAAACTCCCTTGAAGTAACTTCTCAGGAGCAGTATACTACACATAATATTTCGCACTCACCCAAACAGTTTGGGGACACCGATGGGACGACGCACGCCCGTGTCAGCATTCCTGATTCTACTCACGCTTATCCTCAGCAGCAGCGCGCTTCGGGCGCAGGCGCCGCAGTACGGCACCGCCGCGCTGGAGGCAGGCAGCATGCGCCTGCACATCTCCCGCGGGGGACAGGTGGCGCCGCTGCAGGAGGACGGCACGCTGGGACTGCAGTGGCCGGGCGCACCGACGTCGGCCACGCGACAGGCGCGCAAGCTGCGGCAGCTTTTGTTCACGGCCACGCCGCTGCTGGTGGGACGCAAGCGGGGCGTGTACGAGGCGTCAGGGAATTACTTCAGGGACAATTACCTCCCCGGTCCGATTCTTCCCGGACTGCGCACGGTCAATCCTCGCGACTCCCGTTACCGCGCCTTCGTCATCCGCATCGGCGACGAATCGGCGCAGGATTTCCTCGAATGGCCCGCGGACCTCGGCGCGCCGGTGGATTCCGCCTTCGCCCCGCTGTTCTATGGCTCGCCGCAGATGTACTGGGTGATGAACGACCTCGACACGACCGCGATGCGCGCGAATATGGGGTCCTACCCGATGGGACTGGAACTGCGCTGCCTCGCATGGCCGCTGAGCTCGGTTTCCGGACTCGGCGACGACGCGGTGCTGCTGCAGATGACATGGATCAACCAGTCTCCCGACAGCATACGCGACGCCTATGCGGGCTTTTTCACCGATCCCGATGTGCGCGAGGCCATCGACGATGCCGTCGGGTCGGACTCCACGCTCGCGCTCGGCTACGTGTACGACGACAACCTGGCGCTCGACGAGGACGGCATGCCCACGGCCTTCGGACTCTGCATGCTGCAGACGCCCGCCGTGCCCGGTGCGCCGACGGACAGCGCGCGCTGGCGCAACGGCATGAAACGCGGCTTCCGCAACATTCCCGTCACCGCCGTCACCGTGCCCTCCAAGCACGGGGCCAATTCCCCCTCGAACTTCCATCCCGCGCGCGAGCCGATGGTCGACGAGGGCGGCGAGGTCTGGCACACCTTCATGCAGGGTACGCCCCGCGGCGTCACCGCGCTCAATCCCCGCACCGGCACACCGAGCCGCTTCTGGTTCAACGGCGATCCGGTCTCCGGCAGCGGCTGGCTGCCCGACGACGGGTATCTCTTCGATAACGGGGAGCGCTACGAACTCGGACGCCGCGACCAGCGCCTGATGATTTCCTCCGGTCCCTTCGACCTCGCGCCGGGCGACACGCAGCAGGTGGTCATCGCGCTGATCGCCGCGCGCGGCGCCACCGCCGAAGCCGCGGTGCACATGCTGCGCGACCGCGCATCCTTTCTCCGCCAGCATCACCTGCGCCGGGGCATTGTGTCGGCCTTCTCTGCCGTGTCCCTGCGGCACGATCCCGTTCCCGGCGGCGGCAGCTCCATTCGCTTCACCGCGCGCAGCAGTGCAGCGGCCTCCGGTGTGGACGCCGACATCACGGCATCGGACGGCAGCAGCGTCACCCGCTTCCTGCTGAGCGCGATACGACAGGGCGACGAAACGCTGTACACCGGCAGCATCAGCCTGCCCGCGGGACGTGACGGAGTGAACGCGAGCTTCATCGTTCGCGACGGAGGCGAGGAGCATCGCCTTCCCGGACGCGTCTCCATTCCCACCGCGGGCGCCGTGCAGGCACGCGGCGCGGCCGTGCTGCAGGAATACGACGGCAACGGCCGCATCGCGCCGGACGAGGACGCCCGCTGGATGCCGCGACTCTACAATTCCTCCACGCACGCAATGGACCTGCGTCTCACCTATCCCACGCTGGATTATTCCGAGTGGATGCGCCTCGCCGACTTGCCCGCTTCCACGGTGGCACCATCCGCACAGATCCCCTGGCGAGCGGAATTCGGCTCGCGGGGCGTGCCGGCGAATACTGCGGGTTGGGGCACGGACTTCGACAGCACCTTCTTCGAATACGATGCCTGGGAAAACGCCACGAATTCCTGGTGGCAGATCCGCAACTGGGTGCAGGTCGACAGCACCGCCGGGGAATGGTACGACCTGCTCATGACGCGCGTGCGCAGCGGCAGCGCACAGCTGCCGGGCGTCATTCTCGAGGACATAACTCAGTTGCAGGACCGCTGCTACCTCGCCCGCATCACCGACGGCGACGGCACCCGCCTGCTCTCGCTCTACGACAGCGCGACAGGGGGTGTCATCTTCAAGGATTATGCGCTCGATCGTTTCAACGGCATGGCACCGGTCACCGACGGCTTCCGCGTGGTGCGCGGCACCATCGGCTCCCGCTACACGGGCTACTTCTTTGAAAACGTGGAGGGCCTCGATCCCGCATCGCTCGGCATGACCGCGGTGCGCGCGGGACACAGCAATTTCGAGGAGGACGATCGCAGGGACTTCCGACTCGAGTTCACGCTCGACGGACGCGAGTACTGGCATTTCGCCGAACGCGGTTACGAGGGCCGGATCCGTCTGCCCCTGCGGGCCTTCATGCGCGATGCGACAGGAGAATGGACGCCGGCGATGATCGCCCTGCATGAAACCGGGCAGGACATTCCGGACGGCGAGCCGAATTCAGAAGGGAGCGATTACCTGCTGCTGTATCAGCTTCCCTATGATGCCGACGCCGATCCGGAGGTGGGTTTCCTGCCTGAGGACATCATGGAACTGCCCGCACCGCTGCTGCTCGAGTTGAAAATCATGCCGACCGAGGGTACAATGGACATCACCTACCCTGTTCCCGTCGTATCGGGCGACCTCTTCATGTTCAATCCCCGCCACCTGCTGCTGGCGCAGAGCAACAAGCCCGCGACGGCGGCCACGCTGCATCCGCCGGCGCCGACGCCCTTCCGTGACTGGACCTCCGCGCTCATCGAGCTGCAGCAGCCGGGCGCGCTGCGCGTCGAGGTGTACAATGCGCTCGGACAGCGCGTGCGCGTGCTCTTCGACGGCATGCGTGAAGCGGGGAAACATCTGCTGGTGTGGGATGGGTACTGGGAAGACGGGCGTCCGGCGGAAACGGGCATGTACCTGTTGCGCGCGGTCACCGGGGGACAGGAGATCACGCGCAAGCTGCTGCGAATGCGCTGAGCGCGGGAGAGAACAGGGGGGAGATACCGGTCAGTCGCTGCGGCCCTGCGCCCAGTTGCGGACGACGCGGATTTCTTCCGGTGTCAGCTCGGCCTCACCGTGCATGAGCAGGTAGATGGG
Source organism: uncultured Ignavibacteria bacterium (assembly GCA_913060595.1). Classification (GTDB taxonomy): domain Bacteria; phylum Bacteroidota; class Ignavibacteria; order SZUA-365; family SZUA-365; genus BM516. The sequence goes on along the minus strand of CAJXSA010000015.1, from coordinate 14,871 downwards.
AAGCGGCATGTCGCCGGCGTCGATAACCTCAACGATTTCCTCCTTCGCACGGTACTGCTTGCGCGCATCGTAGGTCGCCCATTCCGAGAAGTTCAGATGTTCGCGTCCCTCGGCGGCGTCATGCGCCACCAGCCAGCCCACGGGATTGACATAACTGTACCAGGGCCAGCAGGTTTCGTTGGAATGGCAGTCGTAGCAGGATTCCTTCAGAATCGCTTTCACGTCACCCGGGGCCTGGAGATCGCCGGTCACAGGGGGATTGCTGCGGTCTGCCTGCGGGATCTGAATCAGGATCACGACAAGCAGCAGTCCGAGAAGAGTGAATTTCACGCTGCGCTTCATCTCAGCCCTCCAGCACGATGTCATTCTCGATTCTGCTTGTCTCGCCTTCCGGCACGGTGATATGCACGTCGCCACGGCAGACCACGCCGCTGCCGAAGCGCGCGTCGCCATCGATGCGCAGCGAGGCGCAGTGCAGCAGCGAGGGGGCCCCGGACGGGAAACGCTCTTGCAGCTGCGAGACGAACTTGTAATGCTGCTTGTCGAGGACCACGTCGAGATGCGGGAGCGTGCGCGCGGGATTGCGCACGACGCGGTAGTCGTCGGTCAGCACATAGGCGTCGGACCACACGGCCAGCAGGTCGTCGGTGGTTTTCACCGGGGCGAATCGGCTGCGGGGCACGCGCAGCGCCGCCGCGTTCTCGAACAGCGAGATCGCCGCGCCCATTGCGGTTTCCAGCTGATAGACTTCCGGTGAGGACTCATCGCGCGGATCGAGTGTCTTGCGGTTGCGTATCAGCGGCAAGGGGAGAATGCCGTCGTAGCGAGAGAGCGTGTCCTTGAGCGCGCGCAGGTCCAGCCAGAGGGAATTCGTGTTGAAGTAGCGGTACAGGGTGATGTCCTGGAATTCGTCTTTTTCGTCGTCGGGACACTGCGCGCTTTCCCGCAGCGTGAGCCTGCCGTCCTTGAGCAGCGCCAGGTGTCCGCCCTTGCGGTCGGCGGGCGTGCGGTCCGCCACTTCCATCATGAAAGGCAGACGCTCGGAGGCGAAGTACCCGAGGATGTCGAGGTCCACCACGGCGCCGAGATTGTCGGCGTTGCTCACGAAGGCGTAATGGATGTCTTCTGCCAGGAGGCGCTCGAGCAGGCCCGAAGTGACCAGCGCGGTGTAGATGTCGCCGTGTCCCGGGGGACACCATTCCAGCTCCGGATCATCCTCCCAAACGGCCGGAGAAAGATCGTTTGCCAGCACCTTGGGAATGCGGTGCTGCAGGAAATCCAGCGGCAGGTCGCCCGCCAGTTCCGGATAGGCGGCCAGCGCCTCGAGGCTGTCGGCACGCGTGGAGAAACTATTCATCAGCAGCAGGGGCAGGCGGTCGTGATACGCGGTCTGCATGTGACGGATCTGCCGCGCGATGATGTCGATGAAACGCAGCTCGTTTTTCACGGGGATGAGGCTTTTCGCTTCCTCGAGTCCCATGCTGGTGCCCATCCCGCCGTTCAGCTTGATGACGGCGGTGTGCGCCAGTGCTTCTTCCCCCGCCTTGGTGTAGCCTTCGAGCTTTTCGGCGTCCGGCACGTCGTCGACCGCGTCGATCTGTGCCTTCGAGATAGAACCTGTCGAGCCGCTGAGCAGCTGCAGGTAGTTGCGCTTGAACATGGTGATGACCAGAGGATGCATTTCCGCCGCGCGCATTTTCTCTTCAAATCGGCGGAAGCTGTTGAGGCGCTCTCCCGGGTATTCGGACATGGCGATCATTGAGCTGTGAATAGATCGTTCGGGAATAAGGTACAAAACCGAACCGTTATTTCACCACGACGAAACGCCGCGTACGCAGATGTCCGGGCGTGGCCAGCTGCAGCAGGTACACGCCGCTGGGCAGCGCGGCGGTGTCGATCGTTCGCACGTGCGCACCCGCAGGCATCGTCTCCCGCACGACCCGTCCCACGGCGCGGCCGCGCACATCGTACACTGTCAGCGTGGTCGGTCCGCTTTCGATGGTGGAGAAGCGCAGCTGCACGAGGCCGTTGCCCGGACTCGGATGCGGGGCCTGCAGCGCGATCTGCCGCGACCCGTCGAACAGCCGCGTCCCGCCCTCCTCGCAGAAGCCGGTCACCGACACGGCCGACGCGACACCGCCGAGGATTACCGGACAGTCGGCACGCACGCTGTCGACGGTCCACTGCAGCGCGCAGCTGCTATCCGTGCCCAGCAGTACGAGGAAAGGAAGTACGGCCACGGTGTCGCTGCTGCCGTCGCCGAGCACGGTTTCCACCGCGACATGTCTCGCGTCGCCGTCCCACGTGCCGCCGTCAGAGAACAGCGGGTACAGCGCGTGACAGTCTATGGCGAGGCTGCCGTAGAGCACGGCGTTCTCAACGCGGAAATAACTGTCCCACTGCCGCACGCGCAGCGGCACCCACACCGTGTCGCCCGGCGTGCCTGCGACCGGGGGAATGTCCAGTGCGCCGGTCTGCAGAGCGGGACAGGCGTCACCGGTCACGGTAAACAGGGTGGCGCAGCCTTCGATCACCAGGGCGACCGTCGCTTCCGTGGCGCCGCTCGCGCCGGGTGAGAAGCGGGTTGTGACGACGCGCGAGGAGGCGGGCGGAACGGTCAGCGGCAGCGGGGTATCGAGCGACAGCCCGGCCGGGGGCGTGAAGATAACGTCCGTTACGGTGGCGCTGCGCTGCGAAGAGAGGTTGAGCAGCGTGATATCCTGCGTCACGGACGCGCCGTCCAGGCTGCGGAAGTGCAGTGGCAGGCCGCTGACCTCAACCATGGGGCCGCGGTACTCCGCGAGCAGGGGCACCTGCAGTGTGGTGTCCGGGAAGACGAGCAGCAGCAGCGCTTCACGGGCCCCGTGATCGCCGGCGCGGAAACCGCAGATGATGCGCAGCGAATCGCCCGGCATGAGCAGCGCCGGCGTCGGATCGCTGACGACGGAGTAATCCGCGGCATGCGCGCCGGTGAGAAGCAGGCGCTGCAGAAGCCGGGACGTGTCGGAGACATTGACGACGGTCACCGGGGCGAGTACCGTGCTGTCGGCACGGCAGGGATCGGTCGAGAAATCGCCCGCCTGCCAGGTGATGTCAGGTGTCCCGGTCGGCAATGCGTCGCAGGCGAGGCCCGGGGGAAGGCCGGTGACGGTTTCGGGATACGAGACGCCGATCGGGGTGAGGTCGTTGCCGAAACCGCTGCTGTCCGCGAAGTTGCCGCAGAAGCTCCAGTAGCCGGTCAGGCGCACGCGCTCGGTGAGCGGCAGACGGGTGTTCATGTGCCGGCGGATCTGCGTTTCACTGCGGACGTAGGTCCATAGCCGCACTTCGTCGATGGCACCGCGCAGGTAGGATCCCCCCGGGTTTGCGTAATAACCCCCTATGGCGAGTCCCGTGCGGGCGTCGAAATTCCGCGGGGTGAAGGTGGGGCGAATGGACAGCGTGCCGTCGATGTAAAGCTCGGCGACGCCTTCCGGACCGTTGACGGCGAGAGCGATGTGATGCCACTGTCCGGGGGTGATGGACCCGCGGGGGGTAAAGAAGTAGGAATCCGGGGGAGTGCGGGCGGTGATGAACGCCACACGCTGATCTTCATACCAGAGCTGCCAGTCGGAGGGGGTCCCCGAACCGATGTCGCGCGTTATCAGCAGCCCGCTGCTTTCGACGCGTATCCATGCCTCAACGGTAAAGACCGCAAGGGCGATCTCCGGCGCGTCGGGGATTTCCAGCCACTGTCCGCTGCGGGTAGTGACGAAGGCCTGGTTGACGCCCGGTATCTGTGCGGAGGAGGAAAAGGCACAGAGAAGGAACAGCGCGCAGGCGATAGCGGTCGCTGCGCGGTGTGCTTGCTGCGTCGGTGTGCACATTCCCATGCGTACCCCCGGTACGGATTGCGCGAATAATGGGTGCGTCTATGTGAAAAGGCCCCGGGACGCGCCCGGGGCCTTTGATATCAGCTGTTGTTCTTGATGGCTTTGAGACTCTCGCGGCTGGCGTCGACCGTGCGCGCGATGTCTTCGTCCGTATGCATGACGGAAACAAAGGCCGCTTCGAACTGCGCGGGGGCGAGGTATATGCCGCGCCTGAGCATTTCCGAGAAATAACTGCCGTACAGGCCGGTGTCGCATGTTTTGGCCTCGTCCCAGCTCTGCACCTGGCGGTCGGTGAAGAACAGCGTCATCATCGAGCCGACACGGTTGCTGGTGAAGGGCAGGCCAAGTTCTTCGACATTGGCGCGAATGCCGTCGGCGAGTTTGGCGGACTGTGCGTCGAGCTTCGCATACAGCTCCGGGTCCTCGGTGAGGACGTTGAGCGTCTCGAGTCCTGCCGTCATCGCAAGGGGATTGCCCGACAGCGTGCCGGCCTGGTACATCGGTCCCGCGGGCGCGACCATTTCCATGATGTCGCGACGGCCGCCGTAAGCGCCGACAGGGAGTCCGCCGCCGATGATTTTACCGAGCGTGGTGAGATCGGGTGTGATGCCGAACAGCTCCTGCGCACCGCCGGGAGCGAGACGGAAACCGGTCATGACTTCGTCAAAAATCAGCAGCACGCCTTCACGCGTGCACAGTTCTCGCAGAGACTGCAGGAAACCTTCGGCGGGAGGGACGCAGCCCATGTTGCCGACCACCGGTTCGAGGATGATGCAGGCCACCTGATCGGGGAATTCCCTGATCAGCGCTTCCACCGATTCCGCGTCGTTGTAGCGCGCGGTAAGCGTGTCGCCGGCGGTGGCGGGAGTGACACCCGGAGAGTCAGGCAGTCCCAGCGTGGCCACGCCCGATCCGGCCTTGATGAGAAAGCTGTCGCCATGGCCGTGATAACAGCCCTCGAACTTGATGATTTTCGCACGGCCGGTGAATGCGCGGGCGAGACGAATGGCCGACAGTGTGGCCTCGGTCCCGGAGTTCACCATGCGCACCATCTCGATGCCCGGCACCATGTCGATGATTTTTCTCGCCAGGGCGTTCTCGATTTCCGTCGGCGCGCCGAAGCTCATGGCGCGGTCGAGCTGGGCATGCAGCGCCGCGACCACGCGCGGATGGCGGTGTCCGAGAATGAACGGTCCCCAGCTGCCGATGTAATCGATGTAGCTGTTTCCGTCGACGTCGTGGAGGTGACAGCCCTCCGCAGATTCAAAAAAGACGGGATCGCCGCCCACGGCGCGGAACGCGCGCACGGGGGAATTGACGCCGCCGGGCATGAGTGTGACTGCTTCGTTGAAAAGTGTGTTGCTTCGCGTCATCAGTTCGTTGTTGAATACATGAAACGGGAATTAAAATCCTCCGGGCTCGTCGTCGTAGAGATCCTCCTGCATGCCCATCACGTCGCCCTGTATGGCGGTCAGGATGTTGCGCATGTAGGTGAGATCCTTCTGCATGTGCCGGATCGTATCCTTGAGGCCCTCGATTTCCTTGCGGAGGCTGCGATGGGATTCGGGCGCTTCGTCTGCGCCGGTCTCTCCTTCCTCATAGGTGTAGAAGAGATGCCGGTAGCGCACTTCCTTCTGTCCCACCATGCGGGGCGCTTCTTCGAGATAGGGATGCTCTTTCCCCGTGAGGCTGTCGATGCTGTGCTGCACCGCTTCGACGCTGGGAAAGTTGAACTGTCGTCCCGCGCGTGCCTTGATTTCACCGGCGGTCTGCGGACCGCGCAGCATGATGATGCTCATCACCGTGGCCTGCGCGGGAGAAAGGCCGAGCCCGTTCTGTCCGGCGCGATGCATGTACTTGAGCGCGCGGCCGGTGCCGGAGGCGAAGGCGACGAGCCCCTTGCCGCGCAGGTCGGTCAGTGCATCCTCGACGGTTCCATCGTCGTAGGCGACGACGGGCTCGCGGCTGGTTTTCTGATTGCACGCAGTCATGAGCGCGTTGAGCGTCATGGGGTAATATTCCGGCGTGGCCTGGCTCTTCTCGATCAGGCAGCCGAGGACGCGGACTTCCTCGGGTGTGAGTGCGGGCAGTTGCTGTGACATACTCTCCTCGGATGATTTCGCAAACCCTTCTCGTCATGTAGCGGACGCAATGCGTCCATCATGCGCCCCTTCACACCGCCGGGGCGCGGTCACGGTTGCCGCGGATTACTTCAGCATCTTCGCGGCGTCCATCGCGAAGTACGTCAGTATCATGTCTGCCCCCGCGCGCTTGATGCTCATCAGCGATTCGAGCATGACGCGGTCGTGGTCGATCCAGTTGTTCATTGTGCCGGCCTTGATCATGGCGTATTCGCCGCTGACCTGGTAGGCGGCCGTGGGCATGCCGAACTCGTCCTTCACCCGGCGGATGATGTCCAGGTACGGCCCCGCCGGCTTGACCATTACGATGTCGGCACCTTCCTCGATGTCGATGGCGACTTCGCGCACGGCCTCGTCGCTGTTGGCCGGGTCCATCTGATGTGAGCGGCGGTCGCCGAAGGCCGGAGCGGAATCCGCGGCGTCGCGGAAGGGTCCGTAGTAGCCGGAACTGTACTTGGCGGCATAGGACATGATGGGCAGGTTCGTAAAGCCGTTGTCGTCCAGTGTCTCGCGGATAACCGCCACGCGGCCGTCCATCATGTCCGACGGCGCCACCATGTCGGCGCCTGCCTCTGCGTGTGACAGCGCTTCGCGCGCCAGCAGATCCAGCGTGGCGTCGTTGACGATTTCCTCGCCGCGCACGATGCCGCAGTGTCCGTGCGATGTGTACTCGCACATGCACACATCGGTGATGACCACGAGTTCGGGCACGGCCTTCTTGATTTTCCGCACCGCCTGCTGCACCATGCCCTGCGGATCCCAGGCCTCGGAGCCGACCTCGTCCTTGTGCTCGGGAATGCCGAACAGTATTACGGCGGGAATGCCGAGCTTATGCACCTTGCGGCATTCCTTCACCGTCTCGTCGACAGAGAGATTGAACACACCGGGCATGGAGACCACTTCCTTGCGCACACCCTTGCCGGGAACGACGAAGAGCGGGTATATGAAATCCTTCGGAGTGAGCACGGTTTCCCGCACCATCGAGCGCAGTCCCTCGGTCATGCGCGTCCTGCGCGTGCGGATGAAATTTGTATACGGGGTATAGATGGTTTCGCCTGTCTGCATGGTCGTCAGAGAAGTATGTGATGAGTAAATATGCGCGTCGCCCTAACTTACTGTATCAGATGGTAAGGGGAAAGTACCCGCGCCGTTTCATTCCCGTCCCCACGCGGAGCGTGGGGACGATGCAGGAGAGATTATTCCTCCAGAATCTTATCCACCACTGCATGGGCCGATTTCACGCAGTCACCCACGGAGATGCCGCCGCGGTAATTCGCGCAGTAATGCAGTCCGGGATGCGCCGCTTCCACCGCGTCCACCTTCGCCATGCGGTCGAGATGTCCGTCGATGTACTGTGGGATGGCGTGCTTCCACGCGGTGACGTATTTGAAAGCCGGCTGCATGGGCGTGCCGAGCAGCGCGTGCTGCTCCTCGAGCGCGGTGCGCAGGATTTCATCTTCGCTTCTGAGCGCTTCGTCCGGCTGGCGCATGCCGCCGATGAAGGTGGTCAGGTGCACATATCCCGCGGGCGCGCGATGGGTGAATATCGTGCTGGAGAATATCGTGCCGAGTATGCGCCGGTTTTCCACTTTTGGAATCAGGAAGCCGAAGCCGTCGAGCGCGTGCATGCCCGGCACGGGTGCGAAACCTGTGATAACTTCCGCCACGGCGGGATAGGGGATGCCGCCGAGCGTTGCTTCGAGCTGCGGCGCGAAGTCCGCGCTGAGCGTTCCGGCGGCCTCGGCGGGCGTGGCGACGATGAGCGTCGCGGCGGAAAAGGATTTCTCTTCCCCTCCATGCCGCGCGGTTATCTGCCAGCGGGCGTCACCGGAGTCCGTCGGACGAATCTCATGGATGTCCACCGAATGCATCGCGTTCGGCAGCTTTGCCGCCAGTGCGTCGGTGAGCGTCTGCATGCCGTCGACGAAGGAGAACATGCGCGCAGTCTGCTTTTCGGTTTCTCCGCTGCGTTTGCGCTCTTTCGCCCCGCGGATCTGTCCCCTGATCAGGCTGCCGTATTTCTGCTCCAGCGCGAAGAGCTTCGGGAAGGCAGCCTTCACGCTCAGCAGGTCGGGATCACCGGCGTACACGCCCGCGACGAAGGGATTGATGGCGTAATCGAGAAACTCCTGTCCGAGACGCCGCCGCACGAATTCACTGACCGTCTCGTTCGCGTCCGGGGGAGAGGGTTTGCGGAAGGGCTCGGCGAACAGCGCCAGCTTGGCGCCGGTAGAGAAAAGTTTTGTTCCGAGAAACGCCGGGGGGGACATGGGCAGGGGACGCAGCGTGCCGTCGCGGAGGATGTATCGGTTTTTCGATGCGTCGGAGGCGTACAGTTTTTTATCCTCCACGCCCGCGTCGCGGATAAGCGCGGTGAGCAGCGGCGTGGTTTCCAGCGTGGAGTTCGGACCGGCTTCGATCAGCCAGTCGCCTTCGCGTCCGCTGCGGATGGCGCCGCCGAAGCGCGGGGCCTTTTCCAGCACTAAAACGCGGCGTCCGGCCTCCTGCAGACGGTAGGCGCAGGTGAGTCCTGAGATGCCGGATCCGATGATGATGACGTCGTACTGCGTTGCGTCGCTCATGTGCGTGTGTTCTCCAGTTCTTCCCTGCGGCGCATGCGGGCGATGATCTGTCCCGCCAGCGCCTCAATGTATTCTTCCGCGTCGTTGAGCGCGGGCATGACTTCGAAATGCTCGATGCCGGCCTCCTCGGCATCTTCGCGCAGTTCGATGCCCAGCTCGTGCAGCGTTTCTATATGATCGGTGACGAAGGCGATGGGCACGACCAAAAGGTCGCGGACGCCCGTCGCTGCGAGTTCGCGGGTTTTCTCCACCGTGTCGGGCGTCAGCCATTTCGCCGGACCGACCTTGCTCTGAAAGCTCAGGTGATAGTCACGCTGTTCCTCGCGCCGGCGCATGACTTCCTGCATGGTGGCGCGGATCTGATGGCTGTACGGATCGCCCTCTTCCACGAGGCTCACAGGCGTGCCGTGTGCGCTGAAGAGCAGCGTCACGCGCGCACGGCGCTCGGCGGGAAAGCGTGCCAGTCCCTCGTCGATGCGCCGGTTGAGGGCGCGTATGAAGGCGTCTTCCACCGGATAGGCCTTCACACTCTGGACCTTGAACGCGCGATTGCCGCGCGCACGATGCAGGTCGCGCCAGGTCTTGAAGCAGGATCCCGTGGTGGTTTTCGAATAATGCGGGTACAGCGGCATGAGGAAGATGCGGTCGTAGCCGTCGCGCTGCAGGGCTTCCATCGCCTCGCGGATGAAGGGGTGCCAGTAGGAAAAGCCCACCTCCACACGCACGCGCACCGCGTCCCCGTAATGCCCTTTCAGGCGGTCCTGCAGCGCAAGAGCCTGCTGCTGCGAGAGCTCGGCGATGGGCGACTTCCCGCCGATCATCGCGTAGTTCTTCTTGACCGACTCGGCGCGTCGCTTCGCGATGAAGCGCGCCAGTGGCGTGCGCGCGAATTCCATCGGACCGAAGGAAATGATCTCCCGGTCGAGAAACAGGTTCTCCAGGAAAGGCCGCACACTGTCCAGCGACGTCGGCCCCCCCATGTTGAGTAATATGACACCCAGGTTTTTCATCTAGTCGGTCGCGAGATATGAAAAAAGGAAAAAAGGAAAAATGGAAATATGCTTCCGGGGGGACATGTTTCCATTTTTCCTTCTTTCCTTCTTTTCATTGTTTCAAGGTCACAATAATGTAGTCAGGTTGTTGTAGTTAGACCGTTTTCGAAAACAGCTGCCGTTCCAGCTGCTCCGGCAGGTAGGCGTCGAAGGCCATGGCCACGTTGCGGATGACCAGTATGCCCATCTCGCTGGTGGTGATGCGGTCGTCGCCGAGCTGCACGATGCCATCCTCGACCAGCTCGGCCAGGCGCGGATAGGCGTCGGCAAAGTACTCGTCGAACACGATGCCGTATTTCTTTTCGATGGCGCGCTTGTCGAGTTCGAAGTCGCACATCAGTGTCATGATGACGTCGCGGCGCAGAAGGTCGTCATCCGAGAGGCGGTAGCCCACGTGCGTCGCGGGACGACCGGCGTCCATGGCCTCGTAGTACTCGGGCAGCGTCTTGAGGTTCTGCGCGTACATGCGGTCGAACTGTCCGATGCTGGTGATGCCGAAGCCATAGATGTCCGCACCTGCATGCGTGGTGTAGCCCTGGAAGTTGCGGTACAGCGAGCGGTTGGCCTGCGCCACCGCCAGCTCGTTGTCGGGCTTGGCAAAATGGTCCATGCCCACGTAGCGGTAGCCCGCATCGTTGAGCATTTCCAGCGTACGCACGGTGATGCGCAGTTTTTCTTCCGGCGTCGGCAGATCCTCTGCCTTGATCAGCGACATGTGCTTTTTCATCCATGGCACATGCGCGTAGTTGAAGACCGCGATGCGGTCGGGGTCGATGTCGATGATGCGCGCGAGCGTTTCCTCGAAGCTCTCCACGGTCTGAAAGGGCAGGCCGTAAATCAGGTCGAGGTTGATGCTTTCGAATCCCAGGTCGCGGGCCCAGTCCAGCACCTCGCGCGTCATGTCCTCGGGCTGTATGCGGTTGACGGCCTTCTGCACTTTCGGATTGAAATCCTGCACGCCCATGGACACGCGGTTGAAACCGCCTTCCTTGAGCGCCACGAGGTGGTCGCGCGTCATTTCCCGCGGATCGATTTCCACGCCCGCCTCGATGTTCGCGGCGAAGGGGAAGAGCTTCTGCGTGTGTGCGGCCAGGTCGCGGATTTCGTCCGGGTTCAGGTACGTCGGCGTGCCGCCGCCCCAGGCAATCTGCACGACCTCGCGGTCATCGCGGATATGCGGCCGCAGCAGGTCCATTTCCTTCTTGACGTACTGCACGTAGGTGTTGATTTTCTTACGGTCGCGCGTCACCATCATGTTGCAGCCGCAGAAATAGCACAGCGTGTCGCAGAAGGGAATGTGGAAATACAGCGACAGCGGGGGCGCATCCTCCGCGGCGTTCGTGCGCTGCATCTCGGCGAGATAGTCGTCGTCGGTGAATTCCGACGAGAACACGGGCGCCGTGGGATAACTGGTGTAGCGGGGACCCGGACGCGAATACTTTTTCAGCAGTCCGGTGTCGATGTTTTCGAATTGGCGTATGGCCGTACTCATGCGTGTCCTTACCCTTTCGGTTCTGCGTTATTCCTGTTCTTCCGCACGGATTTCGACGGAGATTTCCTTCACCGCGTCGATCATCGCCTTCGCATGGGCGGGAGGGACGGTGGGAAGAATGCCGTGGCCGAGGTTGAAAATGTGTCCCGGATTGTTGCCGAAATATTCGAGGATGCGCCGCACCTCCGCGCGGATGCTCTCGGGGGAGGAGTACAGCGCCACGGGATCCATGTTGCCCTGCAGCGCCACCTGCGTTCCGACGGCGTCGCGCACTTCGCCGATGTCCACGGTCCAGTCCAGTCCCAGCACGTCCGCACCGCTCGCGGCGAGTTCGGGGAAATCAGTGTTGGCTCCCTTGGCGAACATGATAACGGGCACGTCGCTGTTCGCCTTGACGTGCTCGATGATGCGCATCATGTACGGCAGCGAGAACTCGAGGAAGGCGTCCTTGCTCAGAATGCCCGCCCAGGTGTCGAAGATCTGCACGATGTCCGCGCCCGCGCGTGTCTGCAGCACCAGGTACTCCGCCGTCGCGTCGGCCAGCTTGCCGAGCAGCGCGTGCAGGGCCTCGGGCGCGTCGTAGAGCATGCCCTTGACGGTTTCGAAATTTTTCGATCCGCCGCCTTCCACTGCGTAGGAAGCAAGCGTCCAGGGCGCGCCCGCGAAGCCGATGAGGGGCACACGTCCGTCGAGCTGCTTTTTCGTCGTCGACAGCGCGTCGTACACGTACTGCAGGCGTTCGGGCGCCGCCGCGGCGTCGAGCTTTTCGATGTCGGCAGTGCTGCGCAGCGGAGTCGGGAAGCGCGGACCGCCCTTGCCTTCCTCCACAAGCAGCTCCATGCCCATGGCTTCGGGGATGACGAGAATGTCCGAGAAGATGATGGCGGCATCCACGCCGACCAGGTCCACCGGCTGTATGGTCACTTCCGCGGCCAGCTCCGGCGTCTTGCACAGCGTGAGGAAATCCGCTTTGGCGCGCACGGCGCGGTACTCGGGCAGATAGCGTCCGGCCTGCCGCATCATCCAGACAGGTGTGCGTTCAGTCGGTTCGCGCCGCGCAGCGCGCAGCAGGAGGTCATTCTTCAGATTGGGCATGCTTCTTCTTTACTAATGATTACAGATGTCAAATTTCAAATTGCAGATGCCAAATTTCAGGTCCTTGATTTCAGATATCTGTCATTTGCAATCTGCAATCTGATATCTGCAATCTGATCTCTGTCATTTGCCATTCATCGCGGCAGCGATGGCGTCCGCGAGGGATTCGGCGGTTTGCTCCGACGCGACGATGTCGACGCGCAGGCCGGCACTCCGGGCTTCGTTGGCGGTGGTCGTGCCGATGACGGCGACGCACACGTCGCCCTGCACCCAGCCGGGAAGGGCGTCGCGATAGCCGCGCACGGCCGAAGGCGAGAAAAAGGCCACGCAGTCGAAGCCTTCCTCCACTGCCTCGCGCAGGCGCCTGATATCATCATCGGACGCGGGCAGCGTGCGGTAGGCCGTGACCTGCTCGACATGCGCGCCGCGTTCGGCGAGCACGCGCACGAGTTCGTCGCGCGCGATGTCCGAGGTCGGCTGCAGGTAGCGTTTGCCGTTCACGTCGGACATTTCCGCCGCCATCGTTGCGCCGTAAAAGGCGGAAGGCAGCTGTTCAGCCTCGAGGCCTACGTCCTTCGCGGCTGCGGCGGTTTTCGGTCCCACCACGTGCACGGGCGGGAGTGAGCGCTCTTCGATGCCGCAGTCGACGAGCCGGCCCGTGAACCACCGCACCGCCTGCGCGCTGGTGAGCAGCACACCGTCATAGTCGCCGATGCGCGCCAGGGCCGCGTCGAGGGCGTCCCATGACGCCGGCGCCGCGATGCGGATGAGCGGAATGCGCAGTACCGTGCAGCCTGCCGTCCGCAGTCGCGCTTCGAACATGTGCGCGGGTTCGGGACGGGTGTAGAGGACGCGGTATGCGCTTCTCGCGGACATCCGTCAGGGCTGCTCCGCGCGGATGGCGTCGAGTATTTCACGCGCGCCGTTGGCAAGGAGTTTTTTCGCCACGCGTCGGCCGAGGGCCGCGGCGGTGGCGGGATTCTGCGTCGATCCGCGTGTGTCGAGGCGCAGCGTGCCGTCGACGGACGCCACCATGGCGTCGAGCGTGAGCCGTCCGTCGACCTCGCGCGCCCAGGCGCCGATGGGAATCTGGCAGCCGCCCTCGAGTTCATACAGCAGCGAGCGCTCGGCGGCCGCTGCGGCGGCAGTGGCTTCGTGGTTGAGCGCGCGCACATAGCGGGCGGTTTCCGTATCGTCTTCGCGAATCTCGATGCCCAGCGCGCCCTGTCCCACGGCGGGGAGTATCAGGTCGGTGGGAATGATCTGCGCGATGCGGCTGGCCCAGCCCAGGCGCTCGACGCCCGCGTAGGCCAGCATCATGCCGTCCCACGTGGAGGCGCGGAATTTCTTCATGCGCGTGTTGAGATTGCCGCGGATGTCGACGATTTCCAGGTCCGGGCGCAGGTGTTTGAGCTGTGCGGTGCGGCGCAGGCTGCCGGTGGCGATGACCGCGCCGTCGGGGAGGTCCGCGAGAGATTTCCACTTTTTGGATATCAGCACGTCGTTCACCTTCTCGCGACGTGTGATCGCGGCGATGCGCAGTCCCTCGGGCGTGACCGTGGGCAGGTCCTTGAGGCTGTGCACGGCGATATGTGCGCGTCCGTCGAGCAGCGCGTTTTCGATTTCCTTGGTGAACAGTCCCTTGTCGCCGATTTTCGACAGGGCCTGGTCGAGGATTTTATCGCCCTTGGTTTTCATCTTCAGCAGTTTCACATCGAGGCTGCGGAAACGTTTTTCCAGGCGGTCGCGCACGTATTCGGCCTGCCAGAGGGCGAGCGCGCTGTCACGGGTTGCGATGACGAGAGTTTTTTTCATGTGTCCTGCGAGCGTTGTTGGGCGGCGTCGATTTCCTCTTCGCTCAGGTCGAAGAGATCGCGCACGAGCTGTATGCGGTTGCTGAGTTCGCCGCTGTCCTGCGCCGGTTTCTTGATGCCGACCATGGTCGGATGCAGCAGCTTGTTGATGATGCGGCGCGTGAGCATTTCCACCGCTTCGTGGGATTCGGGATCGATTCTGTTCGTGAAGCGCGCCATCTCGGCCGCGCGCACCTGCTCGAATTTCTCGCGCAGCTGCTGAATGGTCGGCGTGGCTTCGAGCGTGTTGTACCAGAGGAAGAAGTTGACCACTTCCTCGGTGACGATGGCTTCGGCCCGCGGCAGTTCCTGCCGGCGCTGTTCGAGATTCTGGTCGATAATGCTCTGAATGGAATCGAGGTCCTTGAGGAAGACGCTGCCGAGCGTATTCACCTTCGGGTCGATGTCGCGCGGCATGGCCAGGTCGAGCATGAGCATGGGACGGTTCTGCCGCCGCTTCATCGCGCGCTTGACCATGTCGTAGGTGATGACGGGCTCGGTTGCGGCGGTGGCCGAAACCACGATGTCGAACTCCCCGAGTACATCCGCGAAGCTCTCGAAGCGCACGGGCTGCGCGCGCAGCTCCTCTGCGAGGGACACGGCATTTTCCCATGTGCGGTTGGTGATGCTCATGCGCTCGACGCCCTTGCTCAGCAGGTGCCGCGCGGCCAGGGCGGATGTTTCACCGCTGCCGACGATGAGCGCGCGCTTGCGGTGCAGGTCGGAGAAGATCTTGGTGGCCAGGTCCACGGCCGCGAAGGAAATCGCCACGGCGCCGATGCCG
>CAJXSA010000014.1 GCA_913060595.1 uncultured Ignavibacteria bacterium | reverse complement strand
CGCGCCTACCTCGCGTGCTATTACGGCGGCAGCGTCGTCATCGATATCACGGATCCCGCGGCGCCGGCGCTGCTGGCAGAGTTTCCAGGGATGGAAAACTCCTACCAGATAGAGGTGCGCGATGGAATGGCGTATGTCGCGGACGGTTACAATGGCCTGCGCGTGCTGGATGTGCGCACGCCGTCGGCCCCGGTGACGCACGCCCAGAGCTGGAGTCCCTCCTCGGCCCGGGGTGTCGCAATGCGCGGTGATGTTTGCTTCTTCACAGATCGCTACGGGGGCCTGTTCGCCGTGCGCAGCGCGCCGTTGCGCACGCACGCTCTGTCTCCCATCCCCGAAAACATTTCGTTTCACGGTGTCGCACCCAATCCCGTGCGTGACCGGGCATCGACCTCGTTCACGCTGCGGCGTGGTGGAATGACGCGCATGTCCCTGCATGACGTCACGGGCCGCATGCGCGCGGTGTTCATTGACGAACTCCTTCCCGCGGGAACGAGGCATGTCGATCTGCCGCTGCAGCGCCTTCCCGCGGGGGCATACTGGCTGCGTCTGCAGAGCGGTGCGGACACCGTCGTGCGGCCATTGCTGCTGCTTCGCTGAAGGCGTTCGCGTACTGCATGCGCGGCGCGCAGCTAATACGCGCTGAGCAGTGCGAGGGCGAGAAGCATGAGAATGATGTAGAGAGGGGAAAACATTCGGGATTGGACGCGCTGCTGCATAAACTCCTTCCTCGTATCTCTGTGTGTACACCTCTCCGACAGGCTGAGGAACAGGTGCATGTTTCCCATGGAACCCGGCGCACGCGGCGCCCGGTCGGGGTTTGAAACTGGTGGAGAGAGACGCATGCAATATGCATATCCGGGAGTATGAAGTCAAGAGTCCGCGCGGAAAAACGGCAGTATCCAGCGCAGACGGCTGTCATTCCCGCCGTGGTTTCGTATATTTCTTCACAACTCGATCACCGCTGGAAGATCCATGACAACAGCAAAACACCGGTGTCTGCCCCTGCTCGTGGCATGTGTGCTCGCTTTTCTGCCCACAGGACTGTGTGCCCAGGAAGGCATATCGCTCTCGCTCGAGGAGGGCAAATCCGGTGCCGTGTGGGACCTCGTGCTCGCCCCTGACGGGAAGACCCTGTTCAGCTGCGGACGCGATTCCACCGCGAAGTCCTGGGACCTGCGTACCGGTGAAAGCATTCGCAGCTTCCGTCCCGAACCCTCAACGCTCATCACCGCGCTGGACCTCGACTATACAGGAACCTTCCTTGCACTGGGAGACATGCAGGGGCGGCTGAGCGTGTGGAATGCGCGCAGCGGTGTGCAGTATTATACGGCCCCGGCACACGGGCAGTACATCACCGGCCTCGCGGTCATGCCGGACGGCAAGCGCGTGGTGACAGCCGGCCGTGACGACCGGGTCCGCGTCTGGCAGCTCGACGACGGTGTCCCCCTGCTGGAAATCGAGGCGAACATGCTCTGGGTGCAGGCCGTCGCAGTCACACCGGACGGCACGCTGATCGCGGCCGCGGGACAGGACGGACGCATCGCCCTCTGGCAGGCGACGGATGGAGCGCCCGCGGGAGAGCTGGGCCGGCACAGCCGTTTCGCACGAGCCCTGCACTTCTCCGCTGACGGCCGCTATCTTTTTTCCTCCGGCGCCGACGGCCGCGTGAAGGTATGGGACATGGAAACCCGCGCGCTGTATCGTGAGATCGCGCTCGATCAGGGGTATGCGCATTCGCTGGATCTCAATCGCAGCGAAGAAAAACTGCTCATAGGACGCATGGACGGCACGATGGAAATCTGGGACTGGCGACGCCGTCTCGTGCACCGGAAACTTCCCGCCGCGTCGTACGGTACAATGCGGGCCGTCTTCGACGAGCACGCAGGACGCATTCTCAGCGGACACACCAGCGGCGCCGTCAAGATCTGGCGCGGCGAAGACGCAACCCTGCTGCTCGACATGGTCGGCTTCAGCGACGGGCAGTGGCTCTCCTTCACGCCCGATGGCTACTATGACTGTTCCGCCTACGGTGACCGCTACGTGCGCTGGCGCCGTGGACAGGAGCTGTATCCCCTCGAGCGCTACGCGGATCTCTACAAGCGTCCCTCGGTGATCGAAGACGTGCTGCGCGGAAGCTATACGCCGGAAGGCAGCATCACGCGCATTATCGATCCGCCGACCGCCGGACTGCTCGCACCGCGTGACGGCCAGCTCTTCGCCTTCGGCAGCGAGAAACTGGAAATCATCGTCGAAGCCGAAGCCCGCGACCACGCGCGCGTCGAGCGCATGCAGCTGCTGCGCAACGGCCGACAGCTGTCCGCCGAACAGATTCTCTCGCAGGAAGTGCTTGTGCGTGAAGACACGCTGCTGCGGATGCGTTACCGGATCGCGGTGCTGCCCGGACGCAACAGCATCGAGGCCGTGGCGATGAACGCCGCGCGGGTGCGCAGCGCCCCGCAGCGCGCAGAAATCACCGTGGAAACCGACCGCCAGGAAAACCCGAGCCTCTACGTCCTTGCCGTGGGCTCCGACAGCTACGCGCCCGCGTTTCCCGACCTGCAGTTCGCCAGCGTGGACGCCGCGTCGATCGCCGACGAGTTCGCACGGCAGGAAGGCGGCATGTACAGCCGTGTCTACGTGAAGACGCTCACGAACCGCGATGCCACGAAAGAAAATGTGTTCGCCGCGCTGCAGGCGTTTGGTGACATCGGGCCGCAGGACGTGCTGCTGCTTTTTTTCAGCGGTCACGGTGTGCGCGAACGTGATGCGAAAGGACGCATGCGCTATTACTATCTTCCCGCCGGGGTCACGCGCAGCACCCTGCGTGAACGCGGCATGGCCTGGTCGGATTTTGCAGGACAGATGGCCGGACTCAATGCCGGTCGTGTCATCCTGCTTCTCGACGCCTGCCATTCCGGTGATGTTTCCGAGGGCGCATCGAATGAAAAAGTCGCCTCCACGCTCGCCGGCGACGTCGGCATTGTCTTCACGTCGAGTTCGGGCAACGAATTTTCGTACGAGGACCGCAGCTGGGGGCACGGCGCCTTCACGCGCGCCCTGCTCGACGGACTCCGCGGCAAGGCTGATTTCACGGGCGACAGCGTCGTGGACTGGAGCGAACTGCAACTCTACGTGAGTAATACCGTACGCTCCATGACAAAAGGCAGTCAGAACCCGATGGTTCCCCGTCTCGAACAATTTGCGAACTTCGAACTGGTGAGAGTGCCATGAACATCTGCAGATACTTTCTTTCCGCTCTGCTTCTCGTTCTCGTCCTTACTCAGGTTCCGGCCTACGCCGACGAACCGGGCAGGGAGGTCGCACTCGTCACATCGGTCGCGGGCGCAGCCACGCTGCGCAGCGGCGAAGAGGAAGTTCCTCTTGCTCTCGGCATGAAACTGCGCGAAGGTGACATGCTCACCGTCACCGGTGGAGACATCGCGCTGGTGTTTCTCAGTGGTGAGTACCTCGCGATGAAAAACGGCGAACAGCTCACGCTGGGCGCGACACGCGAAGCGAGCACGCTCGTTTCCGCAGCCGGAACACGCGGCCTCGGACCGGACGACGGCATGACCGTCGCGGCCGCGGGCGTCGATGCCGGACAGGACGACGACTTCTGGCAGGCACAGCTGGCCTCGGTGTCGGGTATCCGCGCGGACGCTGCGCTCATCGCCGTTTCTCCGCGCCTGACGCTTTCCGACCCGAACCCGCTGTTCTGCTGGTTCGACACCGACACCGCAGCGGGGACGGCCGAACGCAGCTATCGCATCGTGCTGCGAGATTCCCACTTCGAGACCATCGCCGAACAGCAGGTGCGCGGCCGTCCGGGCCGGCTTTGCTGCTTCCGCTTCGACCAGGCGCCGAAGGGCTTCGATCCCTCTGCCCGCAGACATTATTCGTGGAGCATTCTGCCGCTCGATGCGCTTCCCGGGAAGGGCATTCTCGACGCAGTGTTCGTGTACGTGGACAAAGCGGGACTCGAAGACGCGCGTGCCCATGCCGCGGGACTCCAGCGCATGTTCGAAGTCGGCAGCATTGACCTGTCTTCCCTTCACATGCTGCTCAGTCGCTACTACCTGGACGAACGCGAGCGGCTTTTCGCCGACGCGGTGCAGCACCTGCGCGCTCTCGACGACCTCGCGGGCGGAAGCGCTTTCGCAAGAGAGGAGCTGGCGCACATGTTCCTCCGTTTCGGCAACCAGGTCTCCACGCTCGCGCCGCGCATCCTGCAGACGGACATTCCCATTGCCGGTGAATGATGTCCCGTACACACGTTCCGCTTTTTTTCCTTCTGCTTTTTCTCGGCGCCTGTGGCGGGAGCGCGGTGCTGGAGGAGGACCCGCGCATTCTCGAGGGACGACAGCTCTATGACCGGGCTGAATTCGACCGCGCACAAAAGCATTTTCAATCTTTGCTCGCCGAAGCGGAACGCGGGGGGGACGTCCTTCTCCAGGCGCAGTCGCTGAAATGGCTCGGGAATGTCATGCTCGCCTACGAACAGCCCGCGGAAGCACTGTCGTGGTATCGCCGCAGCCTGGTCCTGCTCGATGCGGGCATCGCACGGGCTGACAGCGGAGACGGCGTTGCGGATATGCGGTGGCGGGACGAACGGCAGAATGTGCTGAGCAACACCGCGGTGCTGCACAAGTCCGCGGGACGCTTCGATGAGGCGACCGCGCTGTTCGACGATGTCCTCGCCTACGACCGCGCGCGGGGTGACGATTTCCGCACGGCGGTTTCCCTCTATAACCTGGGCGATGTGTACAACCAGTCCGCCGTGTCCCTGCGGCTGAAGGGTGACCGGGATGGCTTCGCCGAGAACTATCGGCGGGCCCGTGCACTGTTTCATGAATCCCTCACGGTGTTTCCCACGGCGGACGCGTGGCTGAACCTCGGCAACAACTACGCCATGGCCGATCAGCTCGACAGTGCCATCGTTGCGTATCGCAACGCCGAAGAGATTTACCGCCGGGACGGGTTCCGCGTGCATCGCGCACTCGCGCTGGGAAATATCGGTGTCCTTGCCCTGCGCCTGGAACGGCGTGCGGAAGCAGCGGATGCGCTGCGTGCGAGCATCGAGATCATAGAAGAACTGCGCGGCAATATCTCATCGATCGATATCCGCAGCAGTTTCATTTCCGACAAGTATTACATCTATGAGAACCTGGTACACATTCTTGTCGGACTCGGAGAGGTGGAGGAAGCGTTTCTGTACGTTGAACGCGCGAAGGCACGCAGTTTTCTCGACATGATCGGCAACAAGGCCATCGGGGAAGGCAAGCAGCGCGCACCCGAGGTTCAGGAGCTTGTCACCCGGGAGCAGTCGCTGCAGCAGCGCATATCCCGACTGCTGAACATGCCCGACAGCAGCGCACGCCTCGCCGCCGCGATCGACGACCATCGCGACGTCCTCGCCATATTGCGTGAGAAGGATCCGGAATACGCCTCGGTCAAAAGCATCGAGCCGCTGGACGTGGATTCGCTGCAGCGCATGCTCGACGACAGCACCGCGCTGCTCGAGTATTTCGTCGGCGAGAAGCACAGCTACGTCTTCATCCTTCGTCGCGACACGCTGCGTGCCCGCGCGCTGAATCTCACGAGCGGCCGCGGACTCGAACGAGAGGTCGAATCCCTGCGCCGCATGCTGTATTACGATTTTCCGCTGCAGAAAACCGGGGTGATCCGGGAGCAGCGGCTGGGGAAGGGCGCCACACCCGACGCGGCGATGGAAGCGTGGTACGCGACGACGACGGACCGGCAATGGCAGTTTTCGCTGATGAACATGTATTCACGACTGTTCGCACCAGCGGCCGGGGCGCTGACGGGCATCACGCAGCTCTACATCATCCCGCACGGACCGCTGCACCATCTTCCGTTCCAGGCGCTGGTGCCGCCGACGGGTGTCGACCTGCGAGACAGCGTGCACGTTGCTCGTCCCCGCTACCTGATCGAGGAGTATGCCGTGGCCTACCTGCCGTCGGCCAGCGTGCTCGGCTTCGCGATGGCGCGGGACATGGTCCCGGTGCGCTCGGCGCTCATCGTCGGCGACCCGGTGTACGCGGATCCAAAGTACCGCCGCCGGCCGCTCGAAGGCGCACTCGTCGAGGCGGATACCGTGGCACGCTTCACTGACGAACCGCTTCTGCTCACACGCGCCGAGGCCGAGGAGTCGGTGGTCAAGCGGGAGGCGCCGGATCGGGATCTGCTGCATTTCGCCACGCACGGGGAACTGAACAAGAAGGATCCGCTGCAGTCGCGGATTCTGCTGGCCGCCGCGGAGCCGGACAGTGTCAATAACGGGGATCTTACGGTCGCGAAAATCTTCAACATGGATCTCAGCGCCCTGCTCGTGACGCTGAGTGCCTGTCAGACGGCACAGCTTGCAGGAGAGGAAGGGGAATTCACACCGGGGGACGACCTGGTCGGACTGACACGCTCGTTCATGTATGCCGGATCGCCTGCCGTGATCGCCTCGCTCTGGTATGTTGACGACGCCGCCACGCTCGCCTGGATGCGCCATTTCTATCGCAGCTGGCTGCAGGAGCGCACCGGCCGCATGCAGTCCGCCCGACGCGCCGCCCTGCGCATGCTCGACAGCCCCGCGGACCCCGACTGGGTGTTCCCGTATTACTGGTCCGCCTTCATCTACATCGGAGACCACAGATGACGGGAGATTACGCAGATGCTTTACCACAGATTCCGCAGATTCCACAGAGATAATGGCGACACAGGGATTTGCATTGAACCCGGCCCGGGCATTATCTCCGTGTAATCTGTGTAATCTGTGGTAAGGCATCTGAGCAATCCCTTCCCCTCCGTGTACTCACACGGGGAACGCGGGGGTTGTTTCTCTCGTACAAGCATCTCTAATTTGCCTGAACGTACAATCGGAAAGAGGTGAGTCATGGATACGCGCAGACTACTGATCACAATGCTGCTGCTTCTGTTCGCATGTGCGACGGTGACGGCGCAGGAGAAGACCTCGACACTGGGCACGCCGGTGTTTCCCAAGCTCGAATACGTGAATTTGAACGTGGAGTTCGGTTTTCAGACCGACGTGATGCGCGGCTTCGGAGCGCGCGTGGACGATGCGCGCAGGGACGCCGACGCCGCGGCGGTGGCGGGTCTGGCGGTGCAGCTGCGTTTCGCGGAGCGGCTCGCAGGGAAAGCGGCCGCGACGGTGAACGCGCTGCAGCTGCTCGCCGAGGCCGCGCGCATCGCCGAGGAGCAGCAGAGTTACGACGCCGTGGATGCCGTCAAACTGGCGGCGGGCATGATACCGGAGTCCGCGTCGCTCGTGCAGCGACTCGAAGACAGCGTGCAGCTGTTCGCGGACCAGCGCGGGGACGGGGAATTCCTCGGCTTCGTGCGCATCAGCAATGCCTGCGACCGCGTGCTCGACGTGTACATCGACGGCCAGTATGCCGGCTTCCAGTACGACGGGGAGGAGCAGGTGTATTCCACCGGAAACGGAACGACGCATGCCCGTGTGACGGACGCCTTCGGCAACACCGTCAGCGAGGTTCTTTTTGTCAAGCCCGACGAGACAGTGACGTGGACGATACAGCCCTGAGCTACGACGAGACCGTAGAATGGCTGTTCCGCCTGCAGTTCGTGGGCATCAAGATGGGGCTGGACAACATTCGCACTCTCGCCGCCGCATGGGACAATCCGCAGCGGCGCTATCCCGTCGTTCACATCGCAGGAAGCAACGGCAAGGGATCGACGGCTTGCAGTATCGCATCCGCCCTGCAGGCCGCGGGCTACAAAACCGGACTGTACACTTCTCCCCACCTGGTGGATTTTTCCGAGCGCATCCGCATCGACGGAGTGCCGATCCCCGGGGACGCCGTGATCGAATATGCACGGCGACTGCGCACGTCGATCGAACGGCTCCACGCCACGTTTTTCGAAGCGACGACACTGATGGCCTTCACCTGGTTTGCGGAACAGCAGGTCGATGTGGCAGTTATCGAGACCGGGCTTGGCGGCCGACTCGACGCGACGAATATCGTCGATCCCGTCCTTTCCGTGATCACCAGCCTTTCCATAGAGCACCGGGAGTTTCTCGGCGAAACCATAGAGGAAATCGCCGCGGAGAAGGGAGGCATCATCAAGCCGGGCGTCCCTGTCGTCACCTCCGTGCGCACGCCGGGCGCGGTTGCGGTGCTCGAGGAGATCGCGCGGGGGAAGGACTCCACGCTGCTGCAGAGTCCCGACGACGTGCGCGTGCTGCAGGTCGACGACCTCGATCGCATGTTCTGTCGCATACCGGGGTTCGATCTTCCTGTCGAACTGTCCCTGATCGGAGCGCATCAGGCGGAGAACGCCGCGCTGGCCCTCAGCGCGTTGCAGCAGCTGCGCCGGCGCGGATTCGTGCGAGTCGACGACACGGCGATGCGCCGCGGACTGCGCGAGCTGCGCGCGCGCACCGGCTTGCGGGGCAGACTCGAACGTCTGCAGACGGCGCCCGAGCTCGTGATCGACGTCGGACACAATCCCGACGGTGTCAGGGCGCTGCTCACGGCATGGAACGCGGTTCGCAGGGAGAGCGAGACCGACATCCTGCTCGGTGTTTTGGAACAGAAGGATATGCAGGGTATTTTATCCCATCTCACGCACAGGACTTTTCGCAGCATCACCCTCGTCGAAGCCGTTTCGCATGAAGCGCGACCGTTGGAACATATGCTGCGGGATGCCGCCGCCGCGGGACTGCAGGTGAAGACGACCGGGAACAGCGCGGACTGGTTCCGGGACAAATCGACGCGGATCGAGCAGGGAAGCACGCTGATGTTCGGTTCACACTACGTGCTGGGTGCATTTCTCCGGGAATGGCCGGAAAAAATGCAGAACGGCGGTCTTCTCCCTTGATTCTTATACCATGGCGATTCATATTTGCAGTGGAGCCTCATCCTTCCAAGTACCAGGACGTACAGCACTTCCAAAGGCAATTCTTGGTTTTTTCCCAGACTCCTGACTCTTGCAGGCGGATTCTGCATTCATTTCTGCTTTTTCATAGATACGGCACGTGTGCCGTCACATACAGCACCCGTGTCTGCCGGAGCGCCTGACTCCTGCCGCACAGCCTGCTGCCGCGAGCTTTCGGCCACACCCGTGGTCTCACCGACATAGACGACAACATGTTTTACCGTTTTATTTCCACAGGGTACACATCATGACGATGGACATTGCGGAACTCAAGTCCAAGCGCATTGCGGAGCTGTCGCAGATCGCCAAGGACCTGCAGATCTCCGGTTACAGCGACTTGCGCAAGCAGGAACTGATTTTCAAAATCCTCGAAGCGCAGTCGCAGAAAGACGGGATGAGCTTCAGCAAGGGGGTGCTGGAAGTTCTCCCGGACGGATATGGCTTCCTGCGCTCCGCCGACTACAATTATCTTCCCTCGCCCGACGACATTTATGTCTCGCCCAGTCAGATCAAGAAGTTCTCCCTGCGCACCGGGGACACCATCAATGGCCAGGTGCGTCCGCCGAAGGAAGGAGAACGCTTTTTCGCGCTGCTCAAGGTGGAAGCCGTCAACCACGACGGTCCGGAGAAAATCCGTGAGCGCACGATTTTCGACAACCTGACACCCCTGTATCCCAACGAGCGCCTTATGCTGGAGGTCGCCCCGAACGACCTGTCGACGCGCATCATGGATCTGCTCACACCGATCGGCAAGGGAAACCGCGGGCTGATCGTCTCGCCGCCGAAAAGCGGTAAAACCATATTGCTCCAGAAAATCGCGAACAGCATATCCGCGAATCATCCCGAGGTCATCCTCATCGTGCTGCTCATCGACGAGCGTCCGGAGGAGGTCACGGACATGGAGCGTTCGGTGAAGGCGGAAGTGATCAGTTCCACGTTCGACGAGCCGCCCGAGCGGCACGTGCAGGTGTCGGACATGGTGCTCGAGAAGGCCAAGCGTCTCGTGGAGTCGAAGAAGGACGTCGTCATTCTTCTCGATTCCATCACCCGACTCGCCCGCGCGCACAATACCGTGGTTCCGCATTCCGGAAAAATTCTCTCCGGCGGTGTCGACGCCAACGCACTGCATCGCCCGAAGCGCTTTTTCGGCGCGGCGCGCAACGTGGAGGAAGGCGGCAGCCTGACCATCATCGCCACGGCGCTCATCGAGACCGGCAGCCGCATGGACGAAGTGATTTTCGAGGAATTCAAGGGCACGGGCAACATGGAAATCGTGCTCGACCGCAAGCTCTCCGACCGTCGCGTTTTCCCGGCGATGGACGTCAACCGCTCCGGTACGCGCAAGGAGGACCTGCTGCTCACGCCGGAAGAGCTCAGTCGCGTCTGGATTCTGCGCAAGGTGCTCAGCGAGTACACCACGGTGGAAGCCATGGAATTCCTTATCGAGAAAATGCGCGGCACGAAGAGCAACAAGGAATTTCTCAAGTACATGAACAGCTGAGGCGGGGCGGAAGCAATCCCCCGCCGCCGCGGTCGTTGCGTCCCGCCGCCCCCGCTGATAGCGGGGAACCGCCGGCCGCGCGTCGCGCATCAGACAGCAAGCACGTTATTCGACATATTTCTCACCAGCGCATGGGAACACTATGAACTCTGTGGTCATCGTCAGCGGCGCTCGAACGCCCATCGGCGCCTTCAACGGCGCACTCGCCTCATTCACCGCCCCGCAGCTGGGCGCCATCGCGATCAAGGAAGCGCTTCGCCGCGCGAACGTCAAACCCGAAGATGTATCCGAAGTCATCATGGGCAACGTCCTGACCGCCGGTGTCGGCCAGGCACCCGCTCGCCAGGCCGCGCTCTTCGCCGGTCTTCCGCAGTCCGTTCCCTGCATGACGATCAACAAAGTCTGCGGTTCCGGGCTCAAGTCCGTCATGCTCGGCGCACAGGCCATCATGGTGGGCGACGCCGACATCGTGGTCGCCGGCGGCCAGGAAAGCATGTCCAAAACCCCGTACCTGCTCGAAAAAGCCCGCACGGGGTACAACTTCGGCCATTCGTCGCTCGTGGACGGCATGATCAAGGACGGGCTCTGGGACGTGTACAACGACTATCACATGGGCATGGCCGCGGAACTCTGCGCTGACGAATGCAGCATTCCCCGCGAACGCCAGGACGAATACGCCGTCGAGAGCTACAAGCGCGCGATCAAGGCGCTGGAAGATGGACTGTTCACCGACGAGATCGTGCCGGTGGAAGTGCCGCAGCGCAAGGGTGATCCTGTCGTCGTGACCGAAGACGAGGACATCCGCAAAATCAAATTCGAGAAAGTGCCTTCGCTTCGTCCCGCCTTCAAGAAGGATGGCACTGTCACCGCGGCCAACGCCTCCTCGCTCAACGACGGCGCCGCCGCAGTGGTGCTGATGTCCGAGGACAAGGCCAAGGAACTCGGCCTCGAGCCGCTGGCGCGCATCGTGTCGCAGGCCTCCGCCGCGAAGGCGCCCGAGTGGTTCACCACTGCTCCCGCGGACGCCGTGAACAAGGCGCTGGACAAGGCACAGATGAAGGTCGACGACATCGATCTCTTCGAGATCAACGAGGCTTTCTCCGTGGTTTCGCTGGTCAACAACGACCTGCTGAAAGTCGATCCCGCGAAGGTGAACGTGCACGGCGGCGCCGTTGCCATGGGACATCCCATCGGGGCATCCGGCACGCGCGTGCTGGTGACCCTGCTCTACGCAATGAAGCGGTACGACAAGAAGCGCGGACTCGCCTCGCTGTGCATCGGCGGTGGAGAGGCCAGCGCCCTCGTCGTCGAACGCTGAGAATCCCAGTTTCATCATCAGATACAGGAAGCAGCCATGCAAAACGTAACCGTCGTCGGCGGCGGCACCATGGGAAACGGCATCGCGCATGTGTTCGCGATGGGCGGGTTCTCGGTGCAGCTCGTGGACATCAAGCAGGAATACATCGATCGCGCGATCGCCACCGTTACCAAGAACCTCGATCGCCAGGTCAAGAAGGAAATCATCACCGAAGAGCAGAAAAACGAGATCCTGGGGCGCATCAGCACGGGAACCGACCTCGAAGCCGCGCTCGGGAATGCGGACCTCGTCGTTGAGGCCGCTTCGGAAAACGAGGACATCAAGAAGGATCTGTTCCGCACCTTTGATGCGAAGACGAAGGCGGACTGCATTCTTGCCACGAACACCTCGTCGATCTCCATCACGAAAATCGGCGCCGTGACCTCGCGTCCGGACAAGGTCATCGGCATGCATTTCTTCAACCCCGTGCCCGTCATGAAGCTGGTCGAAATCATCCGCGGTCATGAGACGTCCGCGGAGGTGTATAAAACCATTCATGAACTCGCCGAGAAGCTCGGCAAGGTGCCTGTGGAAGTGCAGGACTACCCGGGCTTCGTTTCCAATCGCGTGCTGATGCCCATGATCAACGAGGCCATCTACGCGCTGATGGAAGGCGTCGCCACCGTCGAGTCCATCGACACGATGATGAAGCTGGGCATGGCGCATCCCATGGGTCCCCTCACGCTGGCCGACTTCATCGGCCTCGACGTGTGCCTCGACATCATGAACGTGCTGCACGAAGGCCTTGGCGATCCGAAATACCGTCCGTGTCCGCTGCTGAAGAAAATGGTCGCGGCGGGTCACCTCGGCCGGAAGAGCGGCCGTGGCTTCTACGATTATTCGCAGTCCTGAGCCGGGACACCGTCCCGACGATTCATCTCACTCAGCGCAAGGAAACGCATTATGCAATTCGATCTGACAGAAGATCAAAAAATGATTCAGCAGACCGCGCGGGAATTTGCCCGTGAGGAAATCGCCCCCACCGCGGTGGAGCGCGACAAGGAGGCGGTCTTTCCCACGGAAATCGTGAAGAAACTCGCCGAGCTGGGTTTTCTCGGCATGATGGTCGATCCCGAGTTCGACGGCGCGGGCATGGACACGATGAGCTATGTGCTCGCCATGGAGGAAATCTCCGCGGTTGACGCCTCGGTCGGCGTCATCATGTCCGTCAACAATTCTCTTGTCACCTACGGCATGCAGAAATACGGCTCCGATCACATCAAGGAGAAGTATCTCAAGCCGCTTGCACGGGGCGAGCGCCTCGGCGCCTTCGCGCTCAGCGAGCCGGAAGCGGGCAGCGACGCCACCTCTCAGAAAACCGAGGCCGTCAAGGTCGACGGCGGATGGGAGCTGACCGGCACGAAGAACTGGATTACAAACGGCACCACCGCCGATGATTTCATCGTGATCGCGCAGTCCGACCGCGAGAAAGGGTACAGAGGCATCACGGCGTATGTCGTCGAGAAGGGCATGGAAGGATTCGAGCACGGTGTGAAGGAAGACAAGCTGGGCATCCGCAGTTCTGACACCTGCACGCTGCTGCTCAACAAGGTGCGCGTGCCGGACGAGAACGTGATCTGGGAAGTCGGCAAGGGCTTCAATTTCGCCATGGACACGCTCAACGGCGGACGCATCGGCATCGCCGCGCAGGCGCTGGGCATCGCCGCCGCCAGTCTCGAGGCCGCGATCAAGTACAGCAAGGAACGCAAGGCCTTCGGGACGGAGATCGCCAACCATCAGGCGATTCAGTTCAAACTTGCGAAGATGGCCGGCGATCTCGAGGCCGCGCGCCTGATGACCTACAAGGCAGCGTATCTCAAGGATCAGCATCAAAAGTTTGCAAAAGAGTCTGCTTTGGCTAAATTGTACGCATCCCGCGCGGCCGTTTCCAACGCCCTCGAAGCCATTCAGATTCACGGTGGCTACGGGTACGTGCGTGAATACCTCGTTGAGCGCTATCTTCGGGACGCGAAGATCACGGAAATCTACGAAGGCACCTCGGAGGTGCAGAACATCGTGATCGCCCGGGAACTGCTGAAGGATTAATCTGAAGATTCAGGTATTGTCAGTACAATCCAACCACTAACCAGAGGAGATTTTCATGAAAGTTCTGTTTCGGACCGTATTGTTCACGGCAGTGATTTTCGCTTTCTTCACGCAGAGCAGTGACGCGCAGTTCCGTCACCGCGGCAACTGGCTCGGCCCCGCACTCACGGTGGCCACCGATCCCATTGGTTTCGGCGTGCAGTTCGAACACGGCATCAGCAAGAACATCGGCATCGGCGGTCTCATCCGGTACTGGGGAAAGAGCGTGGACGTGTACTGGGGCGACTACTCCTGGTCGGTCATCATGCCGCAGTTCCAGGGCGCTTATCACTTCATGCCCGGTGATCAGGTCGACCCGTA
This sequence comes from uncultured Ignavibacteria bacterium, assembly GCA_913060595.1. Classification (GTDB taxonomy): domain Bacteria; phylum Bacteroidota; class Ignavibacteria; order SZUA-365; family SZUA-365; genus BM516. Next base: position 6,775 of record CAJXSA010000014.1, on the reverse strand, counting down.
CGCCGGCGCACGTCTCGGCTGGGCGGTGTACAGCATCGACACCGGCAACGATTCTTTCGACGGCGGCAGCAGCGGCCTCTTCCTCACCGCGTACGGCGGACTCCGCTACTTCTTCAACCCGAAAATCGCGGTGAACGGAAACATCGAATTCCGTATCGCCGGCGACGACTACTTCAACAGCAGTCTCGGGCTGACCGTGGGCGCGGACTTCACGCTCTGATCACATGGCGTTTCACGATAAAAGAAAAGCGTCCCGCGTCGTGCGGGACGCTTTTCTCTTTTACGGGAATTTACTAGATTCATCAGAACGAGAGTTCCGGAACCGGAAACGCGTATCCATCTCTCGCTGCTGTTTGAATTCCTGAGCGATACTCTCTGAACCGGATTCCCCGGATCCCAGTCACCATCATCATTCACTTATCAAGGACGGTGGGATGAAACGTTGGTTTACCCTCTCTACGCTTACCCTGCTTGCAGTCATTCTTACGAGCGCAACCGGTCTCGCGCAGTACAAGGCCGGCAACAATTATATCGGTGTGAACGCAACGGTGGTCACGGAACCGGTGGGATGGGGACTCACATACGAATACGGCTACGATGAGAATATCGGCCTCGGGCTGACAGCCCGCTACTGGTCGCCGGAAAACACGGAGACCGGTGAGTCGACATGGACCGGCACGCTGGAGCGTGAAACCTTCATGTTCCTCGCGCAGGCGCTCTACCACGCACTTCCCAAGTCCCAGTTCGACCCCTACGGCGGTGTGCGCCTCGGGTATGCCTACTACAAAGAGTCATGGTCAACGGAAGGCGTTGCCGCCCGCACCGCACCGCCCGAAAAGGCCGAAAGCGGCATAACGATGAGCATCGTCGGCGGCATGCGCTACTTCTTCTCCCCGCAGATCAGCGCCGAGGCGGCCCTGGAGTATTTCCTCATGCATGATGACGGGTATTTCGTCAACCGTGCGAGCACAGGCATGCTGCTCGGATTGAACTTCACGCTGATGTGATACAGATCTTGGCGTCACAAAGACACCAGGACACGAAGACACGAAGAGATTTTTCGAAACCCGTCTTTCCCAAATCGGGGAAGACGGGTTTTTCATTGTGAGTGACAGGGAGAGCTCGCGTATGCCTGGACACGGTGTCGACTGGAGACGGGGATTGATCTTTTAATTCCCCTGCCCGTTTCGTACTTTTCTTGATGCCAAAAAGGCGTTAACACATTGCAAATAATGTCATAACTGATACAGCATCGGAGCATTCATGAAAAAGAATTTGCCTCTCATCATCATCGGCGCGGTGGTTCTCATCACGGTGTTCTGGTTCATCGGCGCACAGAACGGCCTGGTGACAAAGGAAGAGGCCGTGACAGCGAGCTGGAGCCAGGTGGAAAATGTCTATCAGCGTCGCATGGACCTTATCCCCAACCTCGTCGAGACCGTCAAGGGCTACGCCGCGCAGGAGGAAGAGGTGTTCACAAAGGTCACGGAAATGCGTTCGCGGGTGGGACAGATGACGATTTCCGAGGAAATGCTAAACAATCCCGAGGCCCTGCAGCGTTTCCAGAGCGCGCAGAACGAACTGGGCGGCGCTCTCTCACGCCTGCTCGCCGTCTCCGAGAACTATCCGGAACTGAAATCCAACCAGAACTTCCTTGCCCTGCAGAGCCAGCTCGAAGGCACCGAAAACCGCATCACGGTTGAACGTCGTCGCTTTATCCAGACCGTGCAGGACTACAACACGGCCATCCGCCGCTTCCCGACGTCGCTTGTCGCCTCCATCGGCGGTTTTGACAAGAAAGCGACCTTCTCCGCTGCCGAGGGCGCGGACCAGGCGCCGGACGTGGAGTTCTGATGACGTCTGCCAGGCTGCGGAACATAGCGATACTGACAGTCTTTCTGACCTGGACTCTGCCCGCATATGCAGTGGAGGTGCCGGAACTGCGCCGCTATGTCACCGACCTGGCCGGGGTGCTTTCCGAAGGGGAGCAGCAGCGCATCGAGCAGCTGCTCGCCCAGTATGATCAGCAGAGGAAGCAGCAGTTCGTCGTGCTCATCGTGCCGTCGCTCGATGGGCAATCCATCGAGGACTACTCCATCCGCGTGGTGGAAAAGAACCGCATCGGGTATGAAGGCGAAGACAACGGCCTTCTTTTCCTGGTCGCCGTCAATGACAGGAAAATGCGTTTCGAAGTCGGATACGGTCTTGAAGCGGAACTGACGGACGCTGCGACGTCGGTGATCATCAGTGACGTGGTCGCGCCGGCGTTTCGCAGCGGCAACTATGCCGGGGGTATCTACAGCGGAATGGATACGGCCATCCGCATCGCCACAGGCGAATTCACCGTGAGTCAGTCCGCCCCACGCCGCGAAAAGAAAAAAGGCGGCAACATCATGGGCCTGATCATTTTTCTCGTCATCATGTACATCATCATCAAGGGCAACCGCGGCGGACGGGGCGGCGGCATCTGGTTTATCGGCGGCCCCTTCGGTGGTGGTGGCGGATTCGGCGGCGGCGGCGGTTTCGGCGGCGGTGGTTTCGGCGGCGGTGGTTTCGGCGGTTTCGGTGGCGGTGGTTTCGGAGGCGGGGGATCATCCGGGAGCTGGTAGCCCTTCTGCAGACATGACACTGCACGGACAACATATGACCCGGAAGGCTTCCGCATTGCACGGCATGCAGCCGCGAACGCCGCACGTTTCCGTGCATGGCGCATTTCTGCACCTTGCCCTCAGTGCAGTGCTGCTTTTTGCCGTCGTATCCTGCGGCGGCGGGGAAGGGAAAAAGACACCCGCGGACGCCGCCGTTGACACGACGCGAAGCGTGCGTGGCATGGATGTGGGATCAGGGACTGTCGTCGACAGCCTGCAGGCCGACATGACCGGAGACGGGATCACCGAAGCGATACTTCTTTCGCTTTCCGACAGCCTTATGCAGGATCCGCTGCTGCAGGCATCGTTCGATCGTGTGGATATTTATGACAGCAGCCAGCGTCCCCCGCTGCGGCTGTTCTTCGATGTCATCGAGGACGGGCGGCGCGCGGAAACAGGAGACGTCACGGGTGACGGATTCTCCGATCTCATTGTAGAAACGGATGCCGGCGGGAACAATCCCATCACCTCGCGCGGCATGCACCTGTACGGACGCGACGCGGACGGAGCAGTGACCCTGCTGTTTTTCATCTCATCGGGCGCTCCCGAGCTGCGTGATCTCAACGGGGACGGAGTGAGTGAAGTGCTGGTTTCCGACCAGTTCTGGGGCATGATGGCCCATTCGGAAGTCATTGTTTTCACACGGGACGTGTACGCATTCGACGGTCGTGCGTACGCGCACGCCAATAAGGCCTTCAGCGCCTACTTTGAAAGGCATCTGAGCGAACATATGCGTCGCTTCGAGAAGGAAAAAACGCTGCCACATCTCGGTGACGAATCCCGGCTGCGCCTCTACCGCAGCGCGGCGGAATTGCTCGCATGGAGTTTCGCACGCGGCGGCGCTGCGCGAGCCGCACGTCTGTGGCGAAGCGAACGGCAGTACCTGCGCGAAGAACTGTTCGAGGAGCAGTACGACGATCTCTCCGCGTTTGTCGATGAAGTGCGTGCGATGGAGCGGTCCAGGCAGAACGGGAGGGTGTCCTGAACATGCGCAGTGCCTTCGCACAGATCGCAGCGCACCTGCTTGCTGGCATCAGCGTCGTGCTCATTCTTCTGCAGCCGCTTGCGGCCCAGCAGGTGACGGACGCGGAGGCGCTGTCCCGGCTTCTGCGCGAGGCGGCCCGCGAGGCGGCGATGCGCGTCACGCACAGCAGCGTGCTGCTCGATGTGCGGCCGATCGAAGCGCCGCCGGTGGTCACGCAGGTGTTTGCCGAGGAGCAGCTCGCACGCGGACACACGGTTCGCACCGACGGTGCACGAGCCGACGAAGTGCTGACCGTCGAGGTGCGGGACATGCATTCTGTCACTGCGCCGGCAGAAAATTCTTCCTATTTTCGCGAGACGCATGTGACGCTCGGTTTGATGCTGCGCAGCAGCAGCGACGCTCGCATCACCTGGTCTGAGGAGAGGGCGCTTTCGCGCACAGACACGCTCAAGGGAACGGCTCCGTACGATGAGCGTTCCTGGCTCGCGTCGGCGACGTCCTGGTGGGACGCCGTGCTCGCTCCCGCACTCGTGACGCTCACAGCGGGCGTCATCGTATTACTGCTTTTTACTGTTCGAGGATCTTCATGACATCCCCTTTCCGTACGTCTCTCATTCTGTGTGCCCTCGTGCTGCTGTCCGCCTGCGCGTCGACCGAAGTTACAGACACGCCGACCGCGGAGCAGCGCTTCGCCATGGGCATGCAGGAATACCAGGACGACAACTGGCTTGAAGCCATCAACGAGTTCGAGATCATTCGACTGCAGTATCCCGGGAGCGCCGTGGCGGACAGTGCGCGGTATTTTACCGGCATGTCGCGATTCAACCGCGAAGAGTATCTGCTCGCGAGTTATGAATTCAACCGTCTCGTGACCGGGGGCCGTTCAGGCGACATGGCGGACGAGGCGTATTACATGTACGCGCAGTGCTATTACGAGATGTCACCCAAGGTGCAGCTCGACCAGACGGCGACCGAACGTGCCATCGACGCGCTGCAGTCCTTTGTCGAGGCGTATCCCAAACACCCGAAAGCCGCGGAAGTCGAAAAGCAGGTTCTGGAACTTGTCAACAAGCTCGCCGACAAGGAATACGAAACGGCCGTGCTGTACGAGAAAATGGAGAATCGCTCCGCTGCGCTCATATACTACGGCACCGTGGTCGACCGCTATTACAACACCTACGTCGTCGACGATGCGCACGCGGGAAAGATCCGCATGTTGCTCGCGCTCAAACGTTTCGATGAGGCAGAATCCTCCATTGCGGAATTTCTCGAAAAATACAAGGAAAGTCCGTACCGCGACGATGTCCTTGGCTATCGTGACGACCTTCTCGACGCTCGCGCATCTAACGACAGTGCCCCGTAACGAACGTGCATCGAGAGACCGGTATGCAGGATCAGCCCATCGCCAAACGCAACACGGTTCGCGCCTCGCAGGTCGAGATGACCGAACTGGTGCTGCCCAATGACACGAATCAGCTCGGCAATCTTCTCGGTGGCCGGCTGATGCACCTGATGGACATCGCCATGGCCATCGCCGCCGCGCGGCATTCCGGCCTGGTCTGCGTCACCGCCTCGGTCGATGAGATCAATTTCCTGCATCCGATTCGACTCGGACAGGTGGTGATTCTTCGCGCGTCGGTCAATCGCGTGTTTCGCACCTCGATGGAAGTGGGTGTGAAGGTTTTCTGCGAAGATCTGAAGAGCGGGAAACGTACGCATACGAATTCCGCGTACATGACCTTCGTCGGGCTCAACGCCGAAGGCCGGCCCACCCCATCTGCGCAGGTCATCGCGGAGACGGACGAAGAGAAGCGGCGCTTCGACGCGGCGCTCGCGCGACGCAATCACCGACTCGGACGCAATTCTTAACTCGAGGAAAGCGATACATGATGTCCACGGATTTCGGAAACCGTATGATCACCACCCCCCTGGATGCTGCCGCGCAGGATGTCTTTCCGCGCGCGCTGCCGCGGCTCGCGGGGTTCCTTTTGCTTCTAATCCTCAGCGGGACTGCCCTGCACGCGCAGGAAAACCGTTTTGCGGAAATGAACGATCAGCAGTTCGTCGATTATCTCCGCGCGCTTCGTGAAGGTCCCGTGCTCGCTGTGCAGCCGGGTGTGCGCGCCCCGCAGTTCGAAGACCGCTGTGGTTTTTCCCTCGCAGTTGAGACGGCACGTCGTATGCGCACCGCCTCGCCGGCGCTCGCGGCGGAAATCCGCGCGCTGCGACTGGCGCCGAGAATGCAGGTAAGCATACTGAGTCCCACCGGGCGTTTCCGTGTCCATTACGACACCACCGGACGCCACGTCCCCGCGATGCTGGATGCGGCGCTGAACCGTCTGCCGAACACCGCGCGCGAGTACGCCGACTCCGTGGCGGCCATTTTCGACGCCGTGTATCAGAAGGAAGTGATCGAGCTCGGTTTCGATTCGCCGCCGCTGCGTCCCGGAGACGCGGAGTATCAGCTCTACATCCTGGAGTACAACGGATCGTTTTACGGCGAAACGCTGTTCGACAACCCGCTTCCCAACAGCGGAACGGTGATGCCGACGTATGCGTCGTACATGCAGATCGACAACGACTATCGCGAGTTCGAAACGCAGGGGATCGAGGCGCTGCAGGTCACCGCGGCGCATGAATTCCATCACATCGTACAGCTCGGCACATACGGCCTCTGGGGCAGCGATACCTGGTTCCATGAAATGACCTCGACCTATTTCGAAGAGGTCTGTTATCCCGGAATCAACGACTATGTGCAGTACATCCGTGATTTCGTGCGGGATCCCGAACTGTCCTGGTATCAATGGATGCCGTACAAGGGCTATGAACTTGTCACCTGGCCTCTGTTCCTCGAGAAGCGCTACGACCCGCGGGTGTTCCGCGAGACGTGGGAAAACATGCGCCGGGTCGAGCCTGTCACCGCCACCCGTGACGCCATCCGGGACCATCAGCCCGTGAGCGGCGATTTTGCGGCGGATTTCTGCAGCTGGGCCGCGGCCAATTTCTTCATAGGGTACCGGTCGGAAAAAGCGGAGCAGCAGCCTTACGCAGACGCTGCGTTGTTTGCAGACATGCAGATCACCTCCAGCGTCGAACTTGTCGCGGAGACCGCGCACCTGACCGGTCTCGAGCCGCCGCTGGG
>CAJXSA010000013.1 GCA_913060595.1 uncultured Ignavibacteria bacterium | reverse complement strand
CATCACCTGGACCACTGTCAAAGAGTATTCCGACATCACCTTCCGCAAGAGCGATGAGGGCATCATGCGCATCGCCATCAATCGTCCCGAAGTGCGCAACGCCTTTCGCCCGGAAACCGTCGATCAGCTGCTGGACGCCTTCCGCATTGCGTCGCTCGACACCGACGTGGGCGTGGTGCTGCTCACGGGCGAGGGACCTGCGAAGGACGGCAAGTACGCCTTCTGCAGCGGCGGCGACCAGAAAATCCGCGGCGACGCCGGCTACATGGCGCAGGACGAGGGCGCGGTGCCGCGCCTGCACGTGCTCGAACTGCAGCGCCTGATCCGCAGCATGCCCAAACCGGTGATCGCGATGGTGGCGGGCTACGCCATCGGCGGCGGTCACGTGCTGCACGTGGTCTGCGACATGACCATCGCGGCCGACAACGCCGTGTTCGGGCAGACCGGTCCCAAGGTCGGCAGCTTCGATGGCGGTTTCGGATCGTCCTATCTCGCCCGCATGGTGGGACAGAAGCGCGCGCGTGAGATCTGGTATCTCTGCCGGCAGTACGACGCGAAGGAGGCGATGGACATGGGACTGGTCAACACCGTCGTGCCCGTCGACCGCCTCGAGGAGGAAGGCGTGCAGTGGGCGCGCGACATCCTTCGCCACTCGCCGCTGGCCATACGCCTGCTCAAATCCGCCTTCAACGCCGAACTCGACGGCCAGGCGGGCATACAGGAGCTGGCGGGCAACGCCACGCTGCTGTATTACATGTCCGAGGAAGCCCAAGAAGGAAAAAAGGCCTACGTCGAAAAGCGCAAACCGCAGTTCCGCAAATTCAAATGGCTGCCCTGGTAGGGCGCCGCAATCCATGAGCCCCGAACCGACCGCATGACCGCCACCGATACATCGACGATTACCCGCACGCAGGCCTGGATACTGGCCGCGCGCCCGAAAACGCTGCCCGCGGCCGTGGTGCCCGTGCTGGTGGCTTCCGCCGTCGCGATTGCCGACGGCGTGTTCGCGCCGCTGCCCGCCGCGGTGGCGCTGCTCTGCGCGCTGCTCATACAGATCGGCACCAATTTCGCCAACGACTATTTCGATCACATCAAGGGCGCGGATTCCCCCGATCGCATCGGTCCCGTGCGCGTGGTGCAGAGCGGTCTGATTCCCCCCGCCACCGTGCGCAACGCCATGATCGGCGTGTTTGTGCTGACCTTCGCTCTCGGACTGTATCTCGTCTCGGTCGGCGGCTGGCCGATACTGCTGATCGGCATCGCCTCGCTGATCTGCGCCGTGCTGTACACCGCCGGACCTTTTCCGCTGGCGTACGTGGGACTGGGCGACCTGTTCGTGTTCATCTTTTTCGGTGTCGTGGCCGTGACCGGCACCTATTACGTGCAGGCACTGTCATGGTCCATGGACGCGCTGATCGCCTCGCTGCCCGTGGGTGCGATTTCCACCGCTATTCTCGTGGTCAACAATTATCGCGACATCGACACCGACCGCGTCGCCAACAAACGCACGCTCGCCGTGCGCATCGGCCGCCGCGCCACGCGCTTCGAATACCGCGTGCTGCTGCTGGCCGCCTATGCCGTGCCGCTGTTCCAGATCCTGCAGCAGGACGCGCCCCTCTGGCTGCTGCTGCCGCTCGCGAGCATTCCCCTCGCCTTCAGCGTGCTGATGGTGGTGGAGAAAAGCGTGGACGGCGGAGCGCTGAACAACGCGCTCGCCGGCACCGGCAAACTGCTCGCCCTCTACGGCATCCTCTATTCCGCCGGCTTCATGCTGGCCTCCTGACATGCGCGCTTCCCTGCACACTCGCAGCTTTCCCCTCCGCCGCCCCTTCCGCAGCAGCGGCTGGGAAATCTCATCGCGTGACGTGCTGCTGCTGCAACTGACTGATGACACGGGAAACAGCGGCTGGGGAGAAGCCGCACCGCTGCCCGCCTTCGGCACCGAAACGTTCGCCGACGCCGCGCGCATTCTCCGGGAAATCACTTCCTCCGCCTATCTCACCGCCACTGATGCGGAAGAAACGCTCGCAGAGCTGGACGCGGCCTTTCCCACGCTGTCCGGCGCGCCGACAGCGCGCTTCGCCCTCGAATCCGCCCTGCGTGACCTGCGCGCACGGCAGGAAAACATTCGGCTCTCCCGCGCACTTGGCGGCGACAGTGCGCGCGCCCGCATTCCCGTGAACGCCGTGGCCGGCGGCGGCACGGCGGAGGAAGCCGCACGCGCGGCCCTCGACGCCGTGCAGGAGGGCTACCGCTGCATCAAGATGAAGGTCGGCGCGGCGGATCCGGAGGAGGACGTCGCACGCATCCGCGCCGTGCGCGCGGTGATGGCACCGGACATGACGCTGCGCCTGGACGCCAATGGCGCATGGGACTTCGGCACGGCGGAGGAGGCCATGCGCCTCTTCCAGCCGTACGGCATCGAGTACATAGAACAGCCCGTTCCCGCGGAGGACGTCGATGAACTGGCGGCGCTCACCGGTCTCGGCATCATGCCCGTGGCCGCCGACGAAGCGGCGCAGAATCTGGCCCGGGCGCGGGAGCTGATGGAACGCGGCGCGGCGGACCTGCTGGTGATCAAGCCCATGGCCGCCGGGGGACTGGCCGCCGTGCGCGATTTCACCATTGAGGTGCATGCCGCCGGGATGGATGTGGTGCTGACCTCATTTGTCGACAGCGCCGTCGGACGCGCGGCCGTCGCGCAGCTCTGCGCCTCGCTGCCCTTCCCGCTGCGCGCCCAGGGACTCTCCACAGGCACACTGTTTGCCCAGGACAGCGCCCGTGACCGCATCGCAGGAGGACAGATGCTGCTGCCCGGGGGCGCCGGCATCGGATTTACACCGGATATCGGGGATAGCACATGAACGCGCTCGACGCGGCAGCGTCGGCGCATCCCGACGCACGGGCCCTCGACGACGGCAGGCGGCAATGGACCTGGTCGCAGCTGCGCGATGAAGCGCTGCCCCTGGCAGCCGCACTGCGCAGCCGTCACGGACTGCAGTCAGGCGACGTCGTCGCGACATGTCTGCCTGCGACCGCAGAGCATGTCCTGCTGCTGCACGCCGCCTGGTATGCGGGACTCACCGTCGCGCCTCTTCACGCGGGACTGCCGGAGGCGGAACTCCGCGCGCGGCTGGCGCATCTTTCCCCCGCGCTGCTCGTCGCAGGGGATGCCCTTCCCCCGGGCAGGACCGCCGTTTCCATGCACGAACTGACCGATGCATCCCGGTCCTCACCAGCTGCAGAAACTGCGACGGCACTCTCCGCCGAACCGGGAAACAGCGACGCTCTCTGCAGCATTCTCTACACATCCGGCTCTTCCGGAGCGCCCCACGCTGTGGCGCATGGCTGGCGACAGCACCGCGCGGCCGCTTCTGCTGCTCATGCGAATATTCCGCTCGGCGCCGGGGACTGCTGGCAGTGCGTCATTCCGCTGCATCACATCGGCGGACTCGCCATCCTCACGCGCGCCCTTTTCTCCGGCTGTGCCGTGCGCCTGCACGACGGCTTTGACGTCGACGAGGTCGCAGCCGCATTGCGTACGGATGGCGTCACCGTTTCGTCTCTCGTCCCCACCATGCTGCATCGCCTGCTGGAAGCGGATGATGCGCTGCGTGGCGATGCGCTCCCCCCGCTCCGCGCCGTACTGCTCGGGGGTGCCGGCGCGCCGGACGGGCTGTGGCAACGCATTCGCGCACGCGATCTGCCGGTGGTGGGCACCTACGGCATGACCGAGAGCTGCGCCCAGGTCGCCACCGCCGATCCCCTGCGCTGGAGGGAGGAAGCCGGGACAGCCGGTCGTTCGCTCCCCGGTGTGCAGATGGACATCCGCGATGCGGAAGGCCGGCGCTGCGGCTCGGGAGATGAAGGAGAGATTTATCTCCGCGGCCCGATGATCGCGGACGGATACTTCCGCGATCCCGACGCGACGGCGACGGCGTTTAAGGCCGACTGGCTTGCCACCGGGGATATCGGCGTGCTGGACAGGGATGGACGCCTGCGCGTGCTCGCGCGGCGCGAGGACATGATACTCAGCGGGGGAGAGAAGGTGTATCCCGCCGCCGTCGAAGCGGTGCTGCTGCGGCATGCGGACGTCACCGACGCCGCCGTCGTGGGCATCGAGGACGAGGAGTGGGGACAGCGCGTCGCCGCCGCGGTGGTACTGCGCACTGACACGGATATCAGCGAGGTCGAGGCGTTCTGCCGCGCGGAACTGGCCGCGTATCAGCTGCCTCGGATCTGGCGCGTGCTCGATGCGCTGCCGCGCACGGCGAGCGGAAAGATTCTGCGGGGGAAGCTGCAGGAGATGATTCGCGCATGAACGCGGGGAAATAGCAGTCTGTCGCGGGGAGAGCTGATCAGCGCACGATGCCGATGTACAGGTAGGCGATGCCCCCGGTGAGGGGCACGGTGCGGCGTGAGGCGTACATGCCGCTTTCATCCATGAGAGCGAGGAATTCGTCGCCTGTCGGGAATGCGGCGGAGGTGCGGGTGAGGTATTCGTAGGCGTCGCGTTTGCCGCTGACCAGTCCGCCCACGAGGGGAATGATCACACGGCTGTAGAAGGTAAAAAAGGGCTTCATCCACCACAGCGGCCGCCCGAATTCGAGTATCATCACGCGTCCCCCCGGACGCACCACGCGACCCATGCTGCGCAGGGCGGCCACGGGATCGTCGACGTTGCGTATGCCGAAGGCGATGGAGGCGACGTCGAAGCTGTCGTCGTCGTAGGTCAGCTGCATGGCGTCCTGCACCTCCCATTCCACCTCCACGCCCGCGCGCCGCGACTTCTCCGGCGCGAAGGAGAGCATGTCGGCGTTGAAATCCGTGCCCACCACGCGGCCGCTTTCCCCGACTTTCTTCTTGAAGCTGATGGCGAGGTCGCCCGTGCCGGTGGCGCAGTCCAGCACGCGGTCGCCCGTCACGGCGGCGCTGAGGCGCACGGTGGTGCGGCGCCATAGATGATGCACGCCGAGCGAGAGCACGGAGTTCGCGCGATCGTAGCTCCCCGAGATTTCGGAGAACATGTCATGCACATCACGGCTCATCGCGACACCGTGCGGGAGTGATATGCGGGGAAGACCGGGGTCATGCGTGGAGGAAGCGTCCCGTGGCCGGTGCGAGGCGGGAGAGCAGCTCCATCATGTCGCGGAAGAGATCGGGCGGAAGGGCCTGTTCGCCGTCGGACAGCGCCTGCGCCGGATCGGGATGCACCTCGACCATGAGTCCGTCGAGTCCCGCCGCCAGGGTGGCCGCGGCGAGCGAAGGAATCAGACGGGGATTGCCCGTGGCATGCGAGGGATCGATGACGACGGGCAGCTGCGTTTCCTGCCGCGCGTAGAGCGCGCCGGCGAGGTCGAGCGTAAAGCGCGTCTCATTCGAAAATGTGCGGATGCCGCGTTCGCAGAGCACGACCTGCTCGTTGCCGCCGACTATGATGTACTCGGCCGCCAGCAGCCATTCCTTGATCGTGGCCGCAAAGCCGCGTTTGAGGAGAATGGGTTTGCGCACGTCGCCGAGCATTTTGAGCAGGGCGGTGTTGTCCATGTTGCGTGAGCCCACCTGGAAGGCGTCCACCCAGGGCTCCATCGCTTCGACGTCGCGCTCGGAGAGCACTTCGGTGATCATGGGCATGCCGGCGGCGTCGGCTGCCGCGCGCATGAGTTTGACACCCTCGAGGCCGAGGCCCTGGAAGGTGTACGGGGACGTGCGGGCCTTGAAGGCGCCGCCGCGGAGCACCTGCGCCCCGTGGGCGGAAACCAGGGATGCGGTTTCCGCGATCTGCGTATCGGATTCGATGGCACAGGGGCCGGCGATGACCACGAAGCGGTCGCCGCCCAGTTCTATGTCCCTGATCTGCACGCGCGCGCGTGGGAGCATTCCCCCGGGATTGTCAGCGGCGTGTTCGGTCACAGGTGCGGTTTCTTTATGGAGGTTCGTAATGTTCACTTTCGTCGCTTACAGTTCTCGACAATTACAAAAATCAGCATATCGTACCTCATAAACAACGAAAGCACCAAAATTCGTTCACACTGGCACAGGTCAGATATTCAGTTGCCCGAAGAGGCGGATATCCGAGCCGTTGACGCTCGCGGCATCCTCGGACAGCAGGTGACTGATGGTACCGGCGATTTCCTCCGGTGTGACCCATTTCGGAACATCCTCTTCCGCGCCCCACTCGAGATTGGCATCGGTTTTAATGATGCTCGGGAGGATGCAGTTGGCCGTGACGCCGAAGTCGCGACCCTCGTCGGCGAGAATTTTCGTGAGCGCCGAAACGCCGGCCTTCGCCACGCCGTATCCGGCCTGCGAGGCGGCGGGCTTGACCGAGGCCATGGCGCCGATGGTGACCACGCGGCCGCTTCCCTGCGCGCGGAATTCCTTCATCACCAGGCGGCTGAACAGAAACAGCGAGCGCAGGTTGAGGTTCAGGAGGAAATCCCAGTCCTCGACCGAGGTTTCGTCGATGGCCTGGAATCCGCGGATGCCGCCCAGCAGGTGCACGAAACCGTAGAGGTCCTTCTGCGCCGCGGCGGTCTCCACCACGCGCTGCACTTCGTCCTCCTTCATCAGGTCGGCCTCGAGCAGCAGCAGCTGATCGCGCTGCTGCGGGGCGATATGTGCACGCAGTTTCTGTGCTTCTTCGACGGTGCGGTAGGGGACGACGCAGCGGTAGCCGTCGGCGATCAGGCGCAGCGTAACCGCGCTGCCGAGTCCGCCCGCGCCCCCGGTGATGAGTACGGTTTTCATAATCTCTTTGCTGATGGTTCGAACGACATGTATTTTTCATGATAGGAAACGTCTGTTTACGCCGCAAGGTTCAGGAGATGCTGACAGAATTCGGGCAGAACCGATGAATATCGCGTGGGACACGCTGCTGGCCGTGGGAGCAGGCGGCGGCCTCGGCGCCATGCTGCGCTTCGCAGCCTCGGGTGCGGTGTACCGCTTCACGGGAGAGGATTTCCCATACGGCACGCTGCTGGTGAACGTGCTGGGGTCTCTGGCTCTGGGCTTCATCGCGCAGCTGGCGGAGACGCGCGTCGCCCCGGGACCGCTGATGAAGATGTTTCTCACCGTCGGACTCTGCGGCGGCTTTACCACGTTCTCCACTTTTTCACTCGAAACCTGGCGGCTGATGGCCGACGGCAGCTATCTCGCCGCCACGGCCAACGCGGCGGGCAGCGTGCTGCTCTGCCTGCTGGGCATCTACGCCGGCGTGCTGCTCGCGCGCCTGCTGTAAACACGAGGAGGTCTCATGCATACGCTGGGCGAAGCGCGGCTGCTGCGCATTTACGTGGGGGAAAAAGACCGGGCGGAGGGGAAACCGCTGTACGAGCACATCGTGAAAAGCGCCCGCGCGCAGGGACTGGCCGGCGCGACGGTGCTGCGCGGCATCGAGGGCTTCGGCGCTTCCAGCCTGCTGCACACCGCGCGGCTGCTGCGGCTGTCCGACGATCTGCCCATCGTCATCGAAATCGCGGACAAGGAAGAGCGCATACAGCGCTTCGTCGACGGACTCGACGCGCTGTTCGACGCCGCGGGCTGCGGCGGCATGGTGACGCTGGAAAAAGTGGAAGTCCTGGTCTACAAGCCGGGCTGAGCGGGTGAAACGCATTCAGGCGCAGCGCCGGATCCCATCGTCCGGCGCCCGTGTGCTCTAGCTCGCTTCGTTGAACTCGGTGAGTTCCTGCGTGGGACGGAAGTGGAAATGGGGGAAATACTCCGTGAACGGATAGTCGAATTCCTTTGGCCAGTAGGCGCCGGAGCGCGGATCCATCTCGTAGGTGCCCTTGTATGCGCCGCGGGCGATGATGCCCAGCATCTCGATGAGGCGGTCGACGTCCTCGCGGTTGTTGTAGCAGCCGAAGCTCGCGCGCACCATGCCCGGGAGATTGCTGCGGTCGCCGTCGAGCAGTTCCTGTGTCAGGCGAGCGGAATCTTCCTCGTTTACTTTCATGAGGCGCTTGACATAGGGATGGGCGCAGAAGCAGCCGTTGCGCACGCCGATGCCGCCTTCCACGCTGAGAATGGCGGCGGTTTTCGCATGCGGCACGCCGTCGACGTCGAAGGCGATCACGCCCACCTTGTCGCGCAGTTCGTCCTCTTCCACCGGACCGTAGATGCGCACGCCGGGAATCTCTTTCATGCGGCCGATGGCGTAGGTGACCAGGTCGTATTCGTGCGCGGCCACCGCGTCCATGCCCACCGCTTCGAGCATGTGAATGGCGGCCGCGAGTCCGACCGCGCCGGGCACGTTCGGCGAACCCGCTTCTTCGCGCGCCGGGGGCGCCGTCCATGCCACCATGTCGAGTTCGACCACATCCACCACGCCGCCGCCCACCATGTCGGGATCGCCTTTCGCGAAAAACGCTTTCGGTCCGATGAGCACGCCGATGCCGTAGGGCGCGTACATCTTGTGCGCCGAGTAGGCGATGAAGTCGATATGGCCGGGATCGTCCTGCGGCAGCACGTCGATGCCGCGATGCGGTGCCAGCTGCGCCGCGTCGACGAACACCTGCGCACCTTCCGCGTGTGCGAGGCGCGCCACCTCGTGCACGGGATTGATGATGCCGGTGATGTTCGACGCGCCGGTCAGGGCCACGAAGCGCACATGTCCTTTGTGCGTCGCGAAGGCCGCGCGCAGCGCGTCCATGTCGAGATATCCCCTGTCGTCGACGCCGATGTGCAGCACCTTCGCGTGCATGCGCCAGGGCAGGTCGTCGGAGTGATGCTCCATCATCGTGGTGATGACCACGTCGCCCTCGCGCCAGTCCACCCGCTTCGCGAGCTTGTTCACCGCCTCGGTAGTGTTCTTGACGAAAATCACCGTGTTGACGTCGAGGTCTGCGCCCACGAATTTCCCGGCGAGATTATGCGCCTCGTCGTACACCTGCGTGGCGAGAATGGACTTGAAGCCCGTGCCGCGGTGCACGCCGGAGTAGTACGGCATGAAGTCGCCCATGACGTCGAAAGCGTGGCGGAAGCTCGGCGTGCTCGCACCGTTGTCGAGGAAGACGTACGGGACGCGGCTGCCGTCGAGCAGCGGCACCTCGGTGTCTATGCCCATGATGTTCGGGCGCAGTTCTTCATATTTCCAGTTGCAGTGGCGGTGGTGATGGAGGAGGGATTGCATATGCCTGCGGAGTTACTGTGAGCGGAATGAAAAGCAGATGAAAAATACCACAATTCGGTGAGAATTTGGAATTCCGCGCAGCCGAAACGCAGTCACATTCCGATGCCCTCCCGCGCGGATCCCGCCGCCGCCGCGGAAGGCATTTGCGGCGTGATAATTCGCCGTTTCGCGTGGAGGTCGCCGCGGAGGCGAGAATGTGCCTGCTGTGGACAGCCCAGCGCAACCCCGCGAAATTCCACGACTTGGTGCTGTTTATCTCGAGTGGAGAAATACCGTCCCGTACGATTTCCTTGACTTTTTCCATCCCATGCCGTTAATTTGTAGATCGGTTTAATTTTATCGAGTCATAAACGGATTCACAAAGGCACAATATGAGCAAACGGACCACACAGAGAAGCTTCACGGCAAGCGAAGCGGACATGGACAAGAAGTGGTATGTCGTCGATGCGGAAGGCCTGGTGCTCGGACGACTGGCGGCCAACGTGGCGCGCATTCTCCGCGGCAAGCACAAGCCGGTTTTCACGCCGCATGCCGACACCGGTGATTTTGTCATCGTCATCAACGCGGACAAGGTGCGCATGACCGGCAAGCGCATGGAGCAGAAGTCCTACTTCACGCACTCCGGCTATCCCGGCGGCACGAAGACGCGTCTGTTCAAGGATCTGGTGCAGACCAATCCGCAGTACGTGATCGAGCACGCCGTGCGCGGCATGCTCCCGCACAACCGCCTCGGCCGCCGCATCATCAAGAAGCTGAAAGTGTACGCGGACGCGGAGCATCCGCACGCGGCACAGCAGCCCGAGACGCTGACCTTCGACTGATACGCAAACGATTCATTCTCACTAGATAGACAAGGTTTTTTATGGTCAACAATATCTGTGTGGGGCGCAGGAAAACGGCTGTTGCCCGCGCATATCTGACCCCGGGAACCGGCAAGATCACGGTGAACGGAAAGGACCTCACCGAGTACTTCCCGACGGACACGCTTCTCGATGAGGTTCGTCTGCCCATGACGGCCACCGAGACCAACGACCGCTTCGACGCCCACGTGCGCGTGCGCGGCGGCGGAACCCACGGACAGGCCGGTGCGGTCAAAATGAGCATCGCCCGCGCCCTGGTTTCCATGGACGAGGAAAACCGCGGCAAGCTGCGCCCGATGCGCCTGCTCACCCGCGACTCCCGCATGGTCGAGCGCAAGAAGTACGGTCAGAAAAAGGCCCGCAAGCGCTTCCAGTTCAGCAAGCGCTGATCCGGATACCGCTTTTTCGTACGACGATTTTCCATCACACATGTATCCGGACTGTCTGCCGTGTGTGCCCCGCGGGGTAACGGCGGACGGGAGGATGGATGCAGAGGTTCAACACATCATCCCATTGGAGCAATTATGCCGAAAGTAAAACTCGAAGATCTGCTCGCGGCAGGGACCCACTTCGGTCACCTGACGCGCCGTTGGAACCCGAAGATGAAACCGTACATCTTCATGGAGCGCAACGGCATTCACATCATCGACCTCAAGAAGACGCAGGAGCAGCTGGAAAAAGCCTGTAACGCGGTGGCCGACGTCATCGCCGACGGCAAGCGCGTGCTCTTCGTCGGTACCAAGAAGCAGGCGAAGGACATCATCCGCCAGGCCGCCGTCGACAGCGGTCAGAACTACGTGGTCGAACGCTGGCTGGGCGGCATGCTCACCAACTTCACCACCATCCGCAAGAGCATCAAGCGCCTGACCAACATCGAGAAGATGGAGAGCGACGGCACCTTCGAACAGATCACGAAGAAGGAACGCCTCATGCTCACGCGCGAAAAGGATCGCCTCAACAAGATCCTCAGCGGCATCGTGGACATGAACCGCCTCCCCGGCGCCCTCTTCATCGTCGACATCAAGAAGGAGCACATCGCGGTGAAGGAAGCCCGCAACCTGGGCATTCCCGTCATCGCGATCGTGGATACCAACTGCGACCCCGACGTGGTCGATTACCTGATCCCGGGCAACGACGACTCCGCCCGCACCATCGAGCTGATGATCAAGGCACTGGTCGAGTCGATGGAAGAAGGACGCCAGCGCGGCCGCGTGGCCAAGGCCGAACAGGAGGCCGAGGAGGAACGTGTCGCCAAGGAAACAGAGCAGACAGAAGAAACCGAATAAGACTCGATGGAATGGCTGCTCGTTCAGCCATTCTTTTTATACCCGATACCAAAACAGAATTACTTCATAATATCACAGAGAGTTGAAATGGAAATCACTGCCTCAATGGTGAAAGAGCTCCGTGACAAGACCGGCGCCGGAATGATGGACTGCAAGAAGGCGCTGAACGAGAATGACGGAGACATGGAGAAAGCCATCGAGTACCTGCGCAAGAAAGGCGCCGCCACCGCCGAGAAGCGCGCCGACCGCAGCGCCGACGAAGGCGTGGTGCTCACCAGCATCGACAACGGCAAGGGTGTGATGGTGGAAGTGAACTGCGAGACCGACTTCGTCGCCCGCAGCGACGACTTCCTCGCCTTCGCCAACCGCGCCCTCGACCTGGTCAAGAGTCAGAACCCGGCCGACGTCGACGCGCTGATGGACATGGACGCCGACGGACTGAAGATGTCCGAGCTGCTGCAGGAAACCATCGGCAAGATCGGTGAGAAAATCGAAGTGCGCCGCTTCGCCACCTTCGCCTCCGACGGCACGCTGATCGACTACATCCACCCGGGCGCCAAGCTTGGCGTGATGATGGAGATCGCCGGCGGCAGCGGCGACGACGTCGAGAAGCTGGGCAAGGACATCGCCATGCAGATCGCCGCGATGAATCCGGTCGCCATCGACCGCGACGCGGTGCCGCAGGACGTCAAGGACAAGGAGCTCGAGCTCTACCGCCAGCAGGCCATCGAGCAGGGCAAGCCCGAGAACATGCTCGACCGCATTTCCGAGGGTCGCCTCAACAAGTACTTCCAGGAGTTCACGCTGCTCGAGCAGACCTTCCTGCGCGACACGACGAAAACCGTCAAGGAACAGATCGAAGCCGTCGGCAAGGACGCCGGCGCCGACCTCAAGGTCACGCGCTTCGAACGTTTCCAGGTCGGCGGTTGATCACGCCTTTTCCCCTTCACAGCCTTTTGGTTCACGCCAAGAGGCTTTTTTTTCACCGGAGGTATCATGGAACCCAGGTTTAAACGCATTCTGCTCAAACTCAGCGGTGAAGCCCTCATGGGCGAACGGGAATACGGCATCGATCCCGACTCCCTGCAGAGTTACGCCGACGAGATCATCTCCGCGGTGGAACTCGGCGTGGAAGTGGGCATCGTGCTCGGCGGCGGCAACATCTACCGCGGCGTCTCCAACGCGGCCGAGGGCATACACAAGGCCTCGGGCGACCAGATGGGCATGCTCGCGACCATGATCAACTCGCTCGCGCTGCAGAACATCCTCGAAACCAAGGGCGTGCACACGCGCCTGGCCAGCGCCATCGAGATGAATCAGATCGCCGAACCCTACATCCGCCGCCGCGCCATGCGCCACCTGGAGAAGGGACGCGTGGTCATCATGGGCGCGGGCACCGGACACCCGTATTTCACGACGGATACCGCCGCGGCCCTGCGCGCCGTGGAAATCGAGGCCGATGTCATCCTCAAGGGCACGCGCGTGGACGGCGTCTACGACAGCGATCCGGAAAAGAACCCGGAGGCCTTCCGCTTCCCGGAAATCTCCTACCTGGATGTGCTGCGCCGCGATCTGCGCGTGATGGATCTGACGGCCATAACATTGTGTCGCGAGAATAAACTTCCTATTATTGTCTTCAACATCAACACGAAAGGCAACCTCCGGCGCCTGCTCATCGGTGAGGATGTCGGAACGCTCGTGTCTGATTCGGTGCAATCGAAGACCACGAATCCTGAATAACGGAGCAGTCATTATGATGAAGGACATTCTCAAGGACGCCTCCGCGCGCATGGACCAGTCCGTCGAACACCTGCGCCTGGAGCTGAGCAAGATCCGTACCGGCAAGGCCACCACCGCGCTGCTCGACGGTGTGAAGGTGGAATACTACGGTACGATGACGCCCCTGACGCAGATGGCCAACGTGTCCGTGCTGGATCCGCATACACTGAGCATCCAGCCCTGGGACAAGAGTTCGCTCGGTCCCATCGAGAAAGCCATCATGTCCGCCGATCTCGGACTCAACCCCGGCAACAACGGCAACTCCATCACCGTCCCCATCCCCGCGCTCAACGAGGAGCGCCGCCGCGAGCTGGTCAAGCTCATCAAGCGCTTCGGCGAAGAGGCGAAAGTCGCCGTGCGCAACGTGCGCCGCGACGCCAACGACCACCTGAAAAAGGCCGAAAAGGAAGATCACGTCTCCGAGGACGACCGCATCAAGGCCGAGAAAGACGTACAGGACCTCACCGACAAGCACGTCGAAATGGTCGACGAACTGCTCAAGCACAAGGAAGACGAGATCATGGAGGTCTGAGCGCGACACCCTCCCGCTATTCAAAAACCCCCGTCCCTGCAGCAGGAACGGGGGTTTTTGTTTTCTGTCCGGTTCGGGGGATGCTATTCCGCGCTGCGGTCGAACTGCAGCAGCAGCTGCGTGCTGCGGTCGGGATGCTGCTCGAGGCCCTGGAACTTGAGGCCGGCGAAGCGGCGGTCGAGGCTTTCGAGACTGATCCACTGTCCCTCGGTGTCGGCCACGGCGCCGATCTCGATGCCCAGCATGGCGAAGGCGTCCTCGACGGTGTAAATGCCGTTGAGGTGACAGATCAGGATTTCCGGCAGGGCGCCGGCCGTCTCGTCGGGGAAAAAGACTTCCACCGAGTCGCAGATGCCGTACTCATGCACCACCGGACGTCCGGCGGAGAAGCTGACATACTGGCGGCCGAAATCTTCGAAGGTCATCTCGTACCAGCGGCCGATGTCCACGCGCAGTCCCTCGTCGGGCTGCACGGGCGTCAGATCGACGTCGCCGTTTTCCGTTGTCGCGGTCGTATCGGTCGCGGGACCTTTCTCTTCGTGTGACTGGCACGCGGAGAGACTCATCAGCAGTACCAGCGCGCAGGCGCCGGCCATCAGGCGAAGTGTGTTCATTTCCTCATTGCCTCGTATACGAGTTCTGCGATATCCCTGACTTCCACTTCCTCCTGCTTTCCTTTCTCCTTCACACCGTCGGTCATCATCGTCATGCAGAACGGACAGGCGGAGGCGACGGTGTCCGCGCCCGTGGCGAGGGCTTCCTCTGTCCGTTCGATGTTCACGCGCTTGCCCTCGGTCTCTTCCATGAACATCTGCGCGCCGCCGGCGCCGCAGCAGAAGCCGCGGTCGCGGCTGCGTTCCATTTCCGTGAGCTCCACGCCCGGAATCTGCGCGATGGCGTCGCGCGGTTCGTCGTAAATGTCGTTGTAGCGTCCGAGATAACAGCTGTCGTGGAAGGTCACCTTCCCCGGCAGCGCGCTCTCGAGATGGATGTAGCCCTGGTCGATGAGCCTGTTGATCAGGTCGGAATGGTGAATCACCTCGTAATTGCCGCCGAACTGCGGGAATTCGTTCTTGATGGAATGGAAGCAGTGGGGACAGGCGGTGACGATGTGCTTCACCTTGTACGCGTTGAGCTTCTCGATGTTGTCGACCATCAGCATCTGCGCGAGGTACTCGTTGCCGGCGCGGCGGGCGGCGTCGCCGTTGCACTTCTCCTCCTTGCCGAGGATGGCGAAACGCAGGCCGGCCTTTTTCATGATATGCGCCAGGGCGACGGACACTTTCTTGTAGCGCGCGTCGAAGCTGCCGGCGCAGCCCACCCAGAACAGGTAGTCGATTTCCTCGGCGCTGCCCAGCTCCGAAAGCTGCGGGATGTCCATTCCCTCTGCCCAGGCGGCGCGGTCGTCGGGCGAGAACTGCCAGGGCGCGAAGTTGTTCTCCAGGTTGCGAAACAGCACCTGCAGCTGCTCGGGGAATTCGCCCTCGGTCAGCGCCAAGTGCCGGCGCAGGTCCACGATCTCGTCCACATGCTCGATCATCACGGGACATTCCTGCACGCAGGCGCGACAGGTGGTGCAGGCCCACAGCTCCTGCGGGGTGATGAAGTCGTGCAGCAGCTGCTTCTGCAGTGCGGGATCGTCGGTGACGCCGCGTGCCATCAGCGGCGCCTTCTGCTCGAAACGCGTGCGCGTGTCGACGATGATTTTCTTCGGGGAAAGCAGTTTGCCGGTGAGGTTCGCGGGACACACCGAGGTGCAGCGCCCGCAGTGCGTGCAGGTGTAGCTGTCGAACAGCTGCTTCCAGGTCAGGTCCTCGATGTCCGACGACCCGAATTTCTCGGCGGTTTCGTCCTCGAGATCCAGCGGCTTGAGCGCGCCGTCCCCTTCGGCGCGGATGCCGCGGTTGCTGAAATACACATTGGGAATGGACGTGATGACGTGGAAATGCTTCGAGTACGGCAGGAAGTTCAGGAAACCCAGCACCAGCACGATGTGTATCCACCACGCGATCTCGAACAGCAGCTCGGTGCCGCCGCCCGGTGCGAACCAGCCGGCCACGGCCGCGCTCACCGGACGCCAGGCGCCGGCGAATTCCGCGCCCTCGCCGAGGGCGATGCGCGTGCCGTTCTGCACGAACATGGAAATCATGATCAGCGCGATGGTGATCAGGATGAAGGTGGCGTCCATCTGCGACGGCGTGTCCAGCTCGCGCAGGCGCTTCGGTCCGGCCACGTGGCGGCGGAACAGCGCGAAGAGCACGGCGGCCAGCACCACCACGGCGATCAGGTCCGTCCCCAGCGCGATGACGCTGTAGAGGGGACCGAGGAAGGACAGCGAAAAGCCGGGAATCAGTCCCTCACCGATGGATTCGAGCACCGCCAGCAGCAGGATGACAAAACCCCAGAATATGCCGGCGTGTATCGGTCCCTGCACCGGGTCGCGCAGGATTTTCGTCTGCCCGAAGGCGATGGCCAGCACGTTGCTGATGCGCTTGTCGAAGTGATCGAAGCGGTTCTCGGGCTTGCCGAGTTTCAGATAGCCGAAGACCTTGCGCGCCGTGTAGCCGAAGAGGCCGAAGGCGGCGGCAAGGACAAAAAGGAAAACGAAGTTCTTGATTTCCATGCGTATGGATCCGTCAGATGAGACTTTGCGGGAAGGACGCTGAATGGATCAGCATGTCTGAAATTACGCAACGCGGGGCAGAGTAACAAAGGAGGGAAACGCGACAGGGTCCCTCGCGGGACCCTGTCGGAAAGGAATTCACACCGGTGTGCGCCTCAGCGCAGCACCTGCATGACGCGGCTGCCGACCATGGTCGCGCCGTCGAACAGCTGGTAATAATAGGTTCCCGGACGGTAGTCGCCGGTGGGAATGCGCAGCTGCGTGGCGTTGGCGGGCACGCGGCGGCTGTCGACGAGGCGTCCCATTTGGTCGTACACGCGCAGGTTGCGCTCGCGCGGCGCGGCGTCGAGGGGAATGACGGTCTGCGCGCCCGCCGGATTCGGGTAATTCTGTCCGAGCGACAGCGCGCGCACCGCGGCGTCGTATTCCACCGACGAGATGATGCCGTGGAACCACTGCCAGGTCAGCGTCATGATCTCGTTGCGCACGTCGGCGTCCGCCACCTGTTCGAGACCGAAGCCCAGGTACACGGTTTTGAAGTCGTTCTTCGCGCCGCGGATGGCGGCCACTTTCTCGGTATTCCCGTTGTAGTAGCCGATGGACACGCCCTGCGGGGTGGGACGAATGACGTCGGGGTAGAAATAGTCCACGTTCTGCGAACTCTTGCCGTACACGTTCTGCAGCGCCGCGGATTCGGTGCCGCCGAAGACCAGGTCCTCGGCCGCGAAGCTCACGCTGGCGTTCGAGCCGTCACCGTCCTCGTTCCAGTTGGCGAAAAGGTACGTGCGGTAGAAGGCGCGCGCGGCGGAAGTGCCGTGGCCGTTGGGATCGAACACGTCCCAGCCCACGTCCTGTCCCGCCAGCAGCAGGTTGCCGCCCTCGCCGAGGAAGCCCAGCATGGCGCGGGAGAAATTGTCCGGCAGGGCGGGGAAGGTCCAGCCCACGTTGAAGTACAGATGATCGACGTCGTCGAGCATGCCCGCGTCGAAGGCGCGCATGAAGGTGCTCAGCGAGGTGGAGGCGTGCGTCGTGCTGCCCGCGGCGGTGAGGCCGTCGAGGTAGGCCGATTCGAAGTCCTTGGTCGCCATTTCGCCGTCGGCGCCCCAGCTGTTGTCGTTGTTGATGACAATGTCGGTCACCCCGGCGATGACGCCGAAGCCGAGCATCTGCGCGCTGAGTTCGCTGTCGTCGAGGGACTGCATGGTGAGCGCATAATCGGCGAGGCCGGGATCGTCGCCCACGGTGACCGTCACAATCACGGGCATGGACTGGCCGGCGGGCACGAGCACGTCGGCTTCGCCGGTGTAGGTGCTGCCATCGACCGCGTATTCCACCGCCCAGTCGCCGGGCTGTCCGCCCGCGATGCTGAGGCGCACGTTGGCGTCATCCGCGCCGAAATTGTCGACACGCGCCTGGAAAGTGGTCGCGCCCTGCGCGGTGCCTTTCTTGAACTGCGTGTCGTCCATGACCAGCTCCACCATCGGCAGGAAGGCCGCGCCGGCGTTGATCACTTCGTTCGAACTCTCGGACTGCACCCAGACCACGGCGCTGATTTTCGTGGTGTCCCATTCCGCCGTGTTCAGGTCGTAGGTCCATGAGAGATCGGCCGACTCGCCGATTGCGGCGGGCGCGAAGCTCTCGCCTTCGGCAGTGTTGAGGAAATTGCGAAACACGTTCGCGAACTCTTTCTCCCCGTTCGAGCCCGGCGGCGTGCTGTAGCTGATGTGGGATTCCAGCACCGCCGCGCGCACGCGCAGTCCGGCGGTGGCCACCTGTCCGAGCGTGCTGATTTTCGCCTGCACCGTGCGCGTCGTTCCGTTCGAGCTTTCCGACACGGTGATGCGCAGGGGACTGCTGGTGGCGATGACGCGGTTCATGATGTCCTGCGAGACGCTGGTGGGACTGCCGTTGTGCGCGTTGCCCTGCAGTACGATCGTGGGCACACCGGACACGTTGTAGAAGCGCACGCGGGTGTTGACCTCGTCTTTATTGTAGGCGTTCATCGGATCGCGTCCGGGCCACACCGTGTGATAGGCCATGTGTATGTAGTTGCCCTTGTTCTTGTCCATGATGTTCGCTTCGAACACCGGGTTCTGCGAAGCGCAGGGTGCGCAGCTGGCATTGGTGAAATGCTCGAAAAAGGCGATGCGGCGCGCCTGCGCGGAGGCGTCCTCTGTCGGGAACAGCGCAAGAACAAAAAGGGAAAGGAGAAACAGTTGTTTCATGGTGGGAGTCCGTTTTGTGAGCGGATGGCTAAGAAGAAAACAAAGTGGGGAAAAAAGCGGATTCCGTCAAGGGAGAATGCGTCGGCATGCCCCCGGCCACCGTGCTGCGGCGCCGAGGGGGGGTATGCAGAAGGGAGGGAAAGCGGCAGCTGCCGGCGGGAAATCAGCGCACGGGAGTGACGCGGTAGCCTTTTTCGCGGAGCAGGGTGATGAGACCGTCCTTGCCCGGGAGGTGTCCCGCGCCCACGGCGAAGAAGGTGGACATGCGGCGGAGCTGCCGCGTCATGCGCGGAATCCAGCGGTGATTGCGGTCGCGCAGCAGCGCCGCGTCGTAGCGGCCGTATTCCACGGTGGAGTTTTCGACGAAGGCGCGCAGTCCCTCGAGATCTCCCGCCGCGTACAGCGCCGCGAGGCGGCGGAATTCCACGCGCGTGCTGTCCATGTGATCGACCATTTCCAGCACCATGTCGGCCTGCTTTTTCATCGGAATGCTGCTGAAGGCGTCCAGCTGCTCGGCCGGCGTCTCGATGCCGATCAGCTCCTTGCCCTGCCGCGCCGCCATGGCCATGAAGATTTCCTCGTACGACGTCGGTTTGCAGCCGAGCACCTTGCCGATGAGCACGCCGAAGAGGAACATCGGGCGCATCTGCTTCATCGGTTCCAGCGCCATGCCGACGGAGTCGCGCAGCCAGGTGTCCAGCCGCGTGAAATCCTCTTCACTGAACAGGTCGCGCAGTGTGCTGTCGTTGGGCATGAAGGAGATATGTCCCATTTCCACGATCAGCGCCGGATCGTCGAGATCCAGTTCCAGCGCCACCTGTGCGCAGGTGTCCACCGCCGCGATCACCGCGTCGGAAAGCACAACTTCCTCCCTGCACAGCGCGTGTATGGTGCCGAAGAGATAGGAGGGCGCGGACAGCTCCTTACCCTCGATTTTCCAAAGCAGGCTCTGCGCTGGCAGCGCCGGGGCGAGCAGAGGGAGAAGCAGTGAAAGGAAAAGAAAGCGTTTCATGCGGTATGGGGGAGATATTTGGGAATTTTCGGAATTATCTGTCAGGACGGGCAATTATATGCCAACAGTTGAGTAATAATTGCCGCCGCGGTGAATTACTTGCCAACAGTTGCGTAATAATTCCCGGCAGGCGTTTCAACACGCGCGGACGCCCGCGTGTTCCATGCTGTCGCCGCCGCGCAGCGTCACGGGATGCGGAAGACGAAGCCGTCCACTCCCTGTTCCTTCATCGTCTTGAGCTTCCAGCGGGCGGAGGCTTCGCTGTCGTAGGCGCCGACGACGAGGCGGTGCACCAGTCGTCCTTTGACCGTGGCCATCTGCACGAAGACGTTGTCGATGTCGCGCGCGCGGAGGCGGTCGAGGTAGCGGATGAGGTTTTCCATTTTCTCAAAGGAGGCGATCTGCACGCCCCAGCCGCGGAGTTTCTCGCGTTTCATGCTGACGGCGTAGTATTCGACGTTGCCCTTGGACTTCTCGTGATCGGCCTTGCCGTCGTCGCCGAGCACCTCGACTTTCACCCGGGCGGTGCCGCTTTTGATCATGTCGATTTTCGCCGCGGCGCCGCGCGAGAGGTCAATGATGCGTCCCTTGCGGAAGGGACCGTAGTCGTTGATGCGCACGTCGATGGATTTGCCGTTGTCGAGATTGGTGACGCGCACCTTGGTGCCGAAGGGAATGGTTTTGTGCGCCGCGGTCATGGCCCACATGTTGAAGCGCTCGCCGTTGGCGGTTTTCCGGCCGTGGAATTTCTTCCCGTAATAGGAGGCCCGTCCGGTCTGCGAGAAGCCGTCCTGCGCCGCGAGGGGATGTATGCTGAAAAGCAGCGCCGCGACTGCGAGCGGCAGCGCCGTGGAAAGTCTGATCATGGTGTTCCGGCTGATGATCGAGGCGTTTTGATGCTGGAAAATAGCCTTCCTATGCTTTTCTCCCAAGAAATCCTGATATTAACGCGGACACAGCCACAGGCATACGACGGTGATATGACAAAGAAACGCAAGAGTGGAAACGACAGTGCGCCGCGGCAGGGCGGCATCGGTCCGGTGGTGCTCATCGCGGGCGGGGTGCTTTTCACGGTGGCCATTCTCTACGCTTTCGGGGCCTTTTCCTTCCTCGAGGGCAACGGCCGCGACGCGCGCGAGGAAGTGCCCGCCAGCAGCTACGAACCCGAGAGCGAATGGCTCAAGCGCGCCTATGCCATCGACGAGCTGTTCCATAAAGTGTACACCGCCGGCTGGGAGGGTGCGAACGGCGCCATCGGCGACGCGCATCTCTTCGCCGTCACCGGCGACAGCGCGCTGTACCGTTTCCACCTGCAGGAACATCCCATGCGCGACCTCTTCAACGGCACCTGGGTGGACGACCGCGCCTGGGCGGCGCTGGCGGAGATGTACTGGTGGGATTTCCTCGGCCGCAACCGCGACGATCTCGTCGAATCCGCTGAAATCCGCTACGTGGAAGCGAAAATGCAGGGACGCCTCTCCGCCCACGAGGGCTACTGGAGTTGGTACAACTGGCCGCCGCAGTCCGAGGTGCGCGACCAGATCTTCACCAACAGCAACATGAACCAGATGGTCACCGTCGCCTGCTGGCTGTACGAGGCCACCGGCAAACGCGAATATCTCGACGACGCGCTGAAAGTCTGGAACGGGGACGGCGAGACGCCCGGCATCGAACAGACGCTCTATAAGGGAGACGGACGCTGGGAGGGC